>NZ_JBHYVB010000182.1:21958-23290 GCF_042750115.1 Streptomyces sp. NPDC059455 | reverse complement strand
GGGCCCCGGGAGGGCGAAGCCCCGCCAACGGTGCGGAGGCACAGCCTGGACCGGGGTCCGGGGCGGAGCCCCGGTTCGGGGAAGGGGCGGGGTGGGGAAAGCTCCGGTCCTGACCCCGGCCGGTGTACGGCCGACGAGCCCCGGCGCGCGGCGGAGCCGTGCATCGGATCCCGCGAGGAGGGGCGGGGAGCAAGCCCGCGGGCCGAAGCGAGCCCCGGCACGCGGCGGAGCCGTGCATCGGATGCCGCGGGGAGGGACGGGGTGGGGAGCGAGCCCGCCCGCGGGCGCGCCGCGGGGGTCAGGCCGCGGGTCCGTGCTCGGCGATCGCGGCGAAGTCCTCCACCGTCAGCGACTCGCCGCGCGCCTGCGGCGAGACCCCGGCGGCCTTCAGTGCCTCCTCCGCGGCCCCCGCCGAACCGGCCCAGCCCGCGAGCGCCGCCCTGAGGGTCTTGCGGCGCTGGGCGAACGCCGCGTCCACCACCGCGAAGACCTCTTCCCGGGTGGCGGTGGTGCGCGGGGGCTCGTCCCGGCGGATCAGCGAGACCAGGCCGGAGTCGACGTTGGGGGCGGGCCAGAAGACGCTGCGGCCGATCGCGCCCGCGCGCTTGACGTGGGCGTACCAGGCGGCCTTCACGGACGGGACGCCGTAGACCTTGGAGCCGGGCGGGGCGGCGAGCCGGTCGGCGACCTCGGACTGCACCATGACCAGCGTCCGCTCGATGGTCGGGAAGCGCCCGAGCATATTGAGCAGCACGGGCACGGCGACGTTGTACGGCAGGTTGGCGACCAGCGCGGTCGGGGCGGGGCCCGGCAGCTCGGTCACCCGCAGGGCGTCGCCGTGCACCAGCGCGAAGCGGTCGGCGCGCTGCGGCAGCCGGGCCTCGACGGTGGCGGGGAGGGCCGCGGCGAGGACGTCGTCGATCTCGACGGCGGTGACCCGGTCGGCGGCCTCCAGCAGCGCGAGGGTCAGCGACCCGAGCCCGGGACCGACCTCGACGACCACGTCGTCCGGGCGCACCCCGGCGGACCGGACGATCCGGCGGACCGTATTGGCGTCGATGACGAAGTTCTGGCCGCGCTGCTTGGTCGGACGTACGCCGAGCCGTGCCGCGAGTTCGCGGATGTCGGCGGGTCCGAGCAGAACGTCGGAGTCGGTGGAGCTCACCCAGGAAGTTTAGGCCCCCTTTGGGGCTCCCCTTTTCGGGGCTCGGGTGGGGGCCCCGGGGCCCCGCGCCGCCCCGCGCCCCCCCCCCCCCCGCACCGTGATTTACCCCAAGGGGCCGCCGGGGGGGCGCCCGGGGGGGTTTTGGTTTGTAAACCGGGGCTGTGGGA
>NZ_JBHYVB010000182.1:17817-21948 GCF_042750115.1 Streptomyces sp. NPDC059455 | reverse complement strand
CACCTGGCGGGGCTCCCACCCTCAGAGAGCGCGAGAGTGCGGTCGCGCCCGCGCCTGCTGCGGGAGGGGGCGGCCGGCCGCGGGCGCCCCCCCCCACCCCCCCCGGGCCCCCATCACCGGTGCAGCTTTGAGCCGCAGCTGGGCCAGGGGCTGCTGCCGCGTTGCTGGTAGAGCTTCTTCGCGCGGTAGGTCTGCTCGGACGGGGGCGCGTCCTGGGGGCGGCCGTGGCCGCCGAGGGCGTGCCAGGTGCCCTGGTCGAGCTGGTAGAGGCCACCGTAGCGGCCGGAGCCGTCGACCGCGTCGGGCCGGCCGCCCGATTCGCAGCGGGCCATCGCCCGCCAGTTGAGCTCGTCCGCCGGGCCGCCGACGCCGGCGGGCACGGTCATGGTGCCGACCCGGACGATCCGGGCCACGGGCGCCTTGACGATCTCGCTGCCGATCTTCCGCGGCCGCTGCCGTACGCCGTTGACGCTGCGCACCCGGAAGGTGACGCGCAGGGTGCCCGGCTCGCCGGGCCGGGCCACCAGCTCGGTGCCCTTGGGGAGGGTGGGGTCGGCGCGGCGGACGGTGGTGAAGGGCACCGGATGGTCCCGGACCTCCTTGCCGCCGGTGATCCGCATCACCGTCACCGTCTGGCCGTCGCGCGGGAAGCTGTCCTGCGGGACGGAGGTGATGTCCTGGCCGCGCAGGGTGAGCCCGGCGGCGGCGAGGGCCTCGCCGACGGTGGCCGCGTTGGTGCGGACGATGTGGGGGCGCCCGTCGGCGAGGAAGGTGACGGTGCGCTCGGTGCGGACGTGCAGGAGCAGCCCGCGGCTGGTGATGGCGGCGGAGCGGGAGGCGGACAGATACGCGCCCTCGGCACGTACGCCCAGTTGGCGCAATGCGCCGTCAACCGTGCGGGCGGTGGTCCACACCCGGCGGCGCTCCCCGTCGAGGGTGAGAGTGACGGGGCGGCCGTAGCGGACGGCGATCTCGTCGCCGTCGCCGAGCCGCTCCCCGGGCGCGGGGGCGACGATGTCGTGCGCGCCGACGCGGACGTCCTGGTCCGCCAGCAGCTCGCCCACGTCGTCGGCGTAGGTGTGCAATGTGCGCGCGTCGCCGTCGACGCTGAGTCTTACGGCCTTGTCCTGGGCGACAAAGGCGGAGGTGCCGCCGGCCAGGGCGGCGACCACCATCGCCTGCGGCAGCAGCCGGCGCATCGGATCGGTCCGGCCGGTGGCGCCGCGCCGGGCGGCTCGGCGGGCGGCGGCACGGCCGCCCGGGACGCGGTGGCTGGCCCTACGACTCACGACAACACTCCGGTAACACTCCACAAGTCCACTGGTCAGGGCGTTGGGTCCGGGACTGTAGCGGAGTGGGGGTGACTCTCCAAAGGAAGATCATCACGCAGTGTGATCACCGGCCTCGGATCGCCACCGCCCCTCAATAGCCGAAGACGCGTGCCGTATTGGCCGCTACGGCGGTCGCCAGGGTGTCCTCGGGGACGCCCTTGACCTCCGCCATGGCCCGCAGGGTGAGCGGAATCAGATACGGAGCGTTGGGCCGTCCGCGGTAGGGGGCGGGGGTCAGGAACGGCGCGTCGGTCTCGACGAGGACGAGGTCGAGCGGGGCGACGGCGAGGGCGTCGCGCAGCGGCTGGGCGTTCTTGAAGGTGATGTTGCCCGCGAACGACATGTGGTAGCCGCGCTCGGCGCAGATCTTCGCCATGGCCGCGTCACCGGAGTAGCAGTGGAAGACGACGGTGTCGGGCGCGCCCTCCTCGGCGAGCACCCGCAGGACGTCGTCGTGGGCCTCGCGGTCGTGGATGACCAGCGCCTTGCCGTGCTCCTTGGCGATGGCGATGTGGCGGCGGAACGAGCGCTCCTGGGCGGCCATGCCCTCCGGCCCGGTGCGGAAGTAGTCCAGACCGGTCTCGCCCACGCCGCGCACCTGGGGCAGCGCGGCGAGGGCCGCTATCCGGTCGAGCGCCGCGTCCAGGGCGGCGTCGCCGCCGGGCTCCCTGGCCCCCTGCCGGGACCAGCCGTCGGGGTCGCCGAGGACGATGCGCGGCGCCTCGTTGGGGTGCAGGGCCACCGTGGCCCAGACGCTCTCGTGCGCCGCCGCGGTCTCGGCCGCCCACCGGGACCCGGCGAGATCACAGCCCACCTGGACGACGGTCGTCACGCCGACCGAGGCGGCCTTGGCCAGCGCCTCCTCGACGGTGCCCGACTGCATGTCCAGGTGGGTGTGGGAATCGGCGACCGGGACCCGCAGGGGCTCCGGCGGCGGCGGGGGCGCGTCCTTTTCCTTTTGCGCGCCACTCGCCTTGCCACTGCCGCCGGGGGTCGATGCTGTTTTCGCCATGGACGCGATTCTATGAATCCCGGTGAATGTGCGGTGAATCACGTCCGGCCGCTCAGTTGACCCGCGGCTGGCTCATATGACCCGGCTCACAGGAACCCGATCAGGTGAAACAGCTCATATGAACCGGATCGTACTCAGTCGCGGTGGTGCTGAAAGGGATGCAGCAGATTCGGAAGGTGCCAATGGTGCCCACGGCGTCGCGCGGGGTCCTCGTTTTCCGGTGCGCGGTCCGGCGCGGCGTCCGCCTCGGTCTCCGGCGCGCCGGTGCCATCCTCCCGGTCCCGGGTGGTGTGCGGCCTCCCGCGCCGCGCACTCTCCAGGACGGAGGAGACCTGACCCGAGCGCATGATCCGCACCAGATGCGCACCGCAGTTGACGCAGTCGGGGCTCGTCAGCGGGGACGGGACGCGCCGGCCGCCGGTGAAGTAGACGACGAAGGCGCGGCCCTCGCCGTCCACGTGGTGTTCGATGTCGTACGACCGCTCCCAACCGTGCCCGCACTTCATGCAGGCGAAGGCGTACGCCTCGTGGGCCACCTCGCCGGACTGATCGGAGGTGGTGCGGGCGGCTATCGGATGAGCACCGCTCGAGGTTCCCGCTATATCGCTCATGGCAGCTCCTCTTGTCACACAGGACAAGTCTTCCGGGATGGGATCGCCCCAGGTCTTCCACAACCAGTGGACGCCTTTCCCGGCGCCACCGCACGGGCTCTTCCCTCTCTTTGAGCGAGATTTGGCAACGGCGATGGAGAAACTGGCGAGCAACTGCCCGGCTACTAACCTGAGCTTTGCTTTTCGCTACGGGGCTTTACCTCCGCGTGGCGTGCTTCCCGCGGCGTTCTTCGCCGCCACGACCGCGTCGAACACCTGCCGCTTGGGCACCCCGGCATCCTGCGCCACCGCCGCGATGGCCTCCTTACGGCGCTCACCGGCCTCCTCGCGCACCGCGACCCGGCGGGCCAGCTCGGCGGGGCCCGCCTCCTCGGGGCCGGGCTCTGGGGCGCCCTCGACCACGATGGTGATCTCGCCGCGCACGCCCTCCGCCGCCCAGGCGGCCAGCTCGGCCAGCGGACCGCGCCGCACCTCCTCGTAGGTCTTGGTCAGCTCCCGGCACACCGCGGCCCGGCGGTCCGGGCCGAACACCTCGGCCATGGCCACGAGCGTGTCGTCCAGCCGGTGCGGGGCCTCGAACCAGACCAGGGTGCGGCGCTCGTCGGCGACCTCGCGCAGCCGCGTCAGCCGCTCCCCCGCCTTGCGCGGCGGGAACCCCTCGAAGCAGAAGCGGTCCACCGGCAGCCCGGACACGGCCAGCGCGGTGAGCACCGCGGACGGGCCGGGCACCGCGGTGACGGTGATCCCGCGCTCCACGGCGGCGGCCACCAGCCGGTAGCCGGGGTCGGAGACCGACGGCATGCCCGCGTCGGTGACCAGCAGCACCCGGGCGCCCCCGGCCAGCGATTCGACCAGCTCGGGCGTGCGGGCCGACTCGTTGCCCTCGAAGTAGGACACCACCCGGGCGGCCGGGCGCACGTCCAGGGCCTGGGTGAGGCGGCGCAGCCGCCGGGTGTCCTCGGCGGCGATCACATCGGCGGCCACGAGTTCGGCGGCCAGCCTCGGGGGCGCGTCCGCCGTGTCGCCGATGGGGGTCCCTGCCAGTACGAGCGTTCCAGTCACGCCCCCATCCTCGCAGCCGGGCGCGGCTGGCCCCGCGCCCGGACGCGGCGTCGGCCCTGAACAGCAGAGGTGTCGTCACCCATTCTCTTATAACCAAAAAAAAGACCACGATACA
>NZ_JBHYVB010000182.1:0-17807 GCF_042750115.1 Streptomyces sp. NPDC059455 | reverse complement strand
GAGCGCCCGCGGGGGCCACCCCCAGACACCGGCTCCCACGCCCCCCCCCAGACCGCGCCCCGGGCGGCGGGGCCCCCGCCCCCGGGCCGCGGCGTCGGCCGGGACCAGCCGCGGGGTCGGCACCTGGGCGGCCGCGGCGTCGCCCGGGACCAGCCGCAGGGTCGGCCGCGACCAGCCGCGGGGTCGGCCCCCGGGCGGCCGCGGGCTCGCCCCCGAGGCCGCCGCCCCGGGCACGAATCCCCGTTCGCCGCCTTTCCCCGCCACACTCACAGACCGCTTCCCTACGATGGCCCGGTGAGCAGTGACACCGCGACCCACGCCCAGCCGGGCAAAGCCACCGGCCAGCAGCCGCCGGCCTGGCAGCGCCGGCTGCGCCGTTTCGGATACGCGGGCCAGACCAGGCCCGGCGTACGGGAGCGGCTGGTCCCGCCGTACGCGGAGCCGGGCACCCGGCTCTGGGAGATCCTCGGCGCGACCCCCTCAGCGGCGGCCAGAATCGCCCGCTGGAGCGGCTGGGGCGGTCCGCTGCTGGTCGCGCTGTGCGCCGGGCTGACCCGCTTCTGGCATCTGGGCAGCCCGGACAACGTCATATTCGACGAGACGTACTACGCCAAGGACGCCTGGTCGATCTGGGAGTACGGCTACGAGGGCACCTGGCCGAAATCCGCCAACGACCGGATTCTCGACGCCCCGCAGCACATCCCGCTCAGCGACGCGGCCTCATATGTGGTGCACCCGCCGGTGGGCAAGTGGGTCATCGGGCTCGGCGAGCAGTTCTTCGGGCTGCATCCGTTCGGCTGGCGGTTCATGGTCGCGGTGCTCGGCACCCTCTCGGTGCTGATGCTGTGCCGGATCGGGCGGCGGCTGTTCCGGTCGACGTTCCTCGGCTGCCTCGCGGGCGCGCTGATGGCCGTGGACGGGCTGCACTACGTGATGAGCCGCACGGCGCTGCTCGACCTGGTCGTGATGTTCTTCGTGCTGGCAGCCTTCGGCTGTCTGCTCGTCGACCGGGACCGGGCGCGCGCCAGGCTGGCGGCGGCGCTGCCGGCCGGTGAGCACGGCGCGGCGCGGCCGGACCCGGCGGTCGGCCGGGGCCTGAAGCTGGGCGCGCGGCCGTGGCGGATCGCGGCCGGGGTGCTGCTGGGCCTGGCCATCGGCACCAAGTGGAACGGGCTGTACGTGCTGGCGGCCTTCGGCCTGATGACCGTCCTGTGGGACGTGGGCAGCCGCCGCACCGCGGGCGCCCTCCGCCCCTACCGGGCGGTGCTGCGGCGCGATCTGGGCTGGGCGTTCGTCTCACTGGTGCCTGTGGCGATCCTCACGTACATCGCCTCCTGGTCGGGCTGGTTCACCTCGAGCGGCAGCTACGCCGAGGGGCGCGGCTGGCGGCACAGCGGCTACTTCCGCCACTGGGCCGAGTCCGGCAAGCCCGACGGCGGCGGCTACCGCACCGACGGCGCCTTCGACTGGCTGCTCAACCCGCTGCGCAGCCTGTGGCACTACGAGTCCGAGGTCTACAAGTTCCACGTCAATCTCGACTCGCCGCATGTCTACCAGTCCAATCCGTGGAGCTGGATGGTCCAGTCCCGCCCGGTCTCGTACTTCTACGAGTCCCCGCGGGCCGGCCAGGAGGGCTGCCCCAAGGACGCCGCCGAGAAGTGCGCCCGCGAGGTGCTGGCCATCGGCACCCCGCTGCTGTGGTGGACGGGCTGTTTCGCGCTGTTGTACCTGCTGTTCCGGTGGGCGCTGCGGCGCGACTGGCGGGCGGGCGCGATCCTGTGCGGGATCGCCGCGGGCTATCTGCCGTGGTTCCTCTACCAGGATCGGACGATCTTCTCCTTCTACGCCGTCGTCTTCGTGCCCTTCCTGTGCCTCGGAGTGGCGATGATGATCGGCGCGCTGCTGGGGCCACCGGGCGCGAGCGAGACCCGCCGGGTGATCGGGGCGGTCGGCTCGGGCGCGCTCGTCCTGCTGATCATCTGGAACTTCATCTACTTCTTCCCGCTGTACACGGGCCAGACGATCCCCATGGACGCCTGGCGGGCCCGGATGTGGCTCGACACCTGGATCTAGCTGTGAGGACAGCTCGCGGGTGCGCTCGCCGTTCCGGTCGTTGTTGGTCGTCGTCGGTCGTCACTGGTCGACCCCGGACGGCCCACAGACGGCCCGGAAAGTGGAGCGCGCCCGCCGTGGTCACCGCTGCCGTAGCCTGGTCAGGACGTTGGTACGCGACGCCAGTCAACGAATTGGGAGTGTGCTCAAGGGATGGGGCCTAAGTCCGCGCGGGCGTACAGCACGATCCGGGAATGGATCGCGTCCGGGAAGCTGTCGCCGGGCGACAAGCTTCCGTCGGAACGCACCCTCGTTGATGACCTCGAAATAGGACGCACCGCGCTGCGCGCGGTGCTGGCTCGACTCGTCACAGAGAAAGTCCTGGGGGTCCGGGGACGCAGTTCCTACTTCGTGCGTTCTCACCACTCGAACGACGCGGTGAGTGTCAGCAAGCCGGAAGGGCTGGAGCCCTGGCGAATCCATGGCGAACGCACCATCTATGACAACCGCTGGGTGAAAATCGACCTGGTGGACGTTGAGCCACCGGGAGTGGAGCGCTTCGAACATCACGTCGTGCGACTTCAAAACGTCGCGATTGCGGCAGTGCTGGACGACCAGGACCGCGTACTGATGCTCTGGCGATACCGCTTCGTGCCGCAGGAATGGGGGTGGGAGCTCCCGGGTGGCATCGTGGACGCCGGGGAAGACGCCCAGCGTACGGCGCTGCGGGAAGTCGAAGAAGAGACTGGATGGCGGCCGGACTCACTTGAGCACGTCGTCACCTATCAGCCCATGGTCGGCATGGTGGATTCACCGCACGCAATCTTTGTCGGGCGAGGCGCGCAACGCATCGGGGACCCCACCGACATTGAGGAAGCCGGACACGTCGAATGGGTCCCCATAGCCGATATCCCCACGCTCATGGCTCGGGGAGACCTCATGGGATCGGGCACCCTCGTTGCCCTTCTCCATATCCTCGCTACACGAGCGGATAACAGCCCTACAGCCTCTGCGTGAGCTGTTCAATTCGACGGCGGCGCCGCACGGACCCCGTGCGGCCCGCCAACAGCCGCGCTTCGCGTAGATGCTCCTGCGCCTGGTCGAATTCCCCCCGAGCGAGATGGGCTTGTGCCAGGTCGCACCGAACACCAGCCGAAGCACGTACGAAAGTCGGATCCATCACGTCGAGCGCCTGGTAGAGGCTGTCCACCGCCTCGTTATCGCCGACCAGGGCGAGCAGGTTTCCGCGCCATCGAGCGAGGTGCCCAGCGTTCAGAAAGATGCTCAACATGTCAGGGTCGCGATCCTCGGCCCCGCCGGGCAGAACGGTTGCGGCCCTGTCGAGTGCCCGCCGGCACTCGTCGGGCTGCCCTGTGTGTGCGTGCACCTCCGCCTCGGAGGCATGCAGCCATGCTTGCAGCCGAGGCGACACCCGCCCCTTGGCCTCGCGCTGCGCGTTCTGCACGACGCTCACCGCGAGTTCAGGCCGCCCCGCATCGAGCAACACGTTCGCTTGCTCCGCCATGGCGTGCACGAGGTACATCGGCTCTTCCGCCTCCTGGGCGGCCCGCTTGCCCAGCTCGTAGTGGCGCCAGGCACGTTCGACCGCGCCCACGTCCAGCGCCTGCCAAGCGGCGAGCGTGGCCGCGCCCGCGAGGGCCCGCGCCACGGGGCGACGCGTCTCCGGGAGGACCGCGAACGTGAGCGCGTCTTCGAGCCTCGCAAGGTGTCCTGTCATCTGGTCAACCAGGCTCGCAGCGCCCATCTGACGATCGAAGGTCCGCAGTAGCTCGGTCTGCTCCATGAACGACTGCACCATGTCGAGGCCGACAGTCCGCGCCGAGTCAATGCGGCTGACCAGCTCGTCATAGCCTCCCGCCATGGGCAGCGACACAGCGGGCTCGCCCGTCCCGCGCAACTCTCCGTCAGTGAGACCGAGCAGCGCCCGGAGGATCGTGGCGTACCGAGCCGAGATGGTGCGCTTGCCGTTCTCCCACTCCGACACGTAGACCCGCAGGCTCGCTGTCGACGCCACGTCGAGCAGGTGCTGTTTCGCGTGCCGCTCGATCTCGCGTACGAGTCGTTCTTGCGACCACTCGCGCCGCAATCGCGCCAGCTTCAAGGCCTCGTTCACACGGACCGCTCTCCCCAGATCAGTTCGGCGCCTCCAACAGCAGGATGCCTCATATCGCCGCAGGTCCACAGGGGTTAACCCCAGCCTTAACAGCCCTCGCGTGAATCGCTGTTGGCTACACGAATGTTGGTCGGGCCGCTTCTCTGGAGGTGCGCACAGATGGCGAGTTCCGAAGGTTCAGCATCCCGGGACTTGCATCTGGTGCGCAGAGAGGGGACCCCCTCAAAGGGATCCCGCTCGTGGTTCGACCTGCTCAACCAGGCCCGGAAGGCAGCGCGTGATGGCGGCCCGAAGGAAGTCACGGTTCCTTGACAACCGCATAGGTCCCAGCCAAAGCCGCTGATGGGAGGTGGTGCGGCACGGCTGGAGGCAGACCACCGGACGGCGCGCAGAGCGCCCCTGCGGGGGCGAGGGTGCAACTCCCTCCCCGTCCGCTGTCCGCTCGGCTCATGGCCGGGCGGTGAAGGGAGCCGGGACAGACCGTCCCGGGCCACTCATCCGAGAGGAGCCCTCATGGGCAAGAAGTTCTCTTTCACAGCGACCGTGCGCGATGTGCGGACCGGTGAGACCGGGACCGCGCAGGGCCAGGCCGAGGGCGACGACACGTACACCCCGGAGCGGGCGCGCACCGACATCCAGGGGTGGGCGAGCACCGTGCCGGGCCGGGATCTCACCGCGACCGACATTCAGCTCAGCTGACGGTTGCCCGATCCGCCTGTCTTGCACGGGCGGTGAGGGGAGCCGGGATTCCCCGACTTCAACGACAAGCGGCCCCCGGGTGGCACCCCAGGGACCGCGTACAGGCACCTGGATAGAGGCAACCTGTGATTACCAGCATGACATGCGGCTCCTGCGGGGGCGCTGGCGGTCGGACCGAGGACACCTCGGACGGTGGGGTCACCCGCCAGACCTGGCGCACCTGCGGCTCCTGCGGCGGAAGCGGGACCCGGTAGCCCACCTCTGTCACCTCAAGCGCCCGGGGCGGTCGTCCTCTCGCCAAAGACCGCGACCGCCCCGGGCCCTACCCCCTGCCTGATCAGGCAGCAGGAGTTCCACGATGCGTACATACATAGGAGATCAGGAGGCCGTCAGTGCCTCCGAGTTCGAGGAGTTGGCTTTCGGCTTCGATGAGGGACCCGTTGGCCTGGATCGTGAGTTGTTCGTCGGTCCGCCGCACCCGGAGTCGGCCAAGGACCGCCGGGCGCGGCTGGCCGTAGCTCGGGAGGTCTTGCGCGACCTGCGTGAGGCTGCTGCCGCTGGCGATGAGATCGCCGGATGGGACGCGCTCTACGCCAAGGAGCTGACCAAGACGGTCCCGCTGCTGCGGTCCGCCGCGCGCACGCGCCGTTCCTCGAGGAAGGGGGCGGCGGCATGAGTTTCCTGCACACCGTGGCCGCCGCCGCGCCGCTGGCCGCCGGATGGGCTGTCCACGGGCTGTGGTTCCGCCGCAGCCTCGACCGGGCCCGCCGCGACCCGCTCACCGGCCTGCCCACCCGGGCCGCGTTCGAGAAGCACGCCGCACACCTTCTGCGCGAGGAGCGGTGCGCGGTACTGCTCATCGATCTGGACGGCTTTAAAGCCCTGAACGACACGATGGGGCACGCGGCTGGGGACGCGGCCATCCGCGCAGCCGGTGAGCGCCTGGGCCTCTGGGTGCACGTGCAGAACGGAGCCGTTGGCCGGTTGGGCGGGGATGAGTTCGCCGCCGTCGTCAGCATGCCGCACCCCTCGGATCTGCCCGTGGAGCTGTCCACGCTGCACCGGATCGTCTGTGAGCCGGTCGAATTCGACGGCCACCTGATCACGTTGGGCGCCTCGATCGGCGCCTACCACGCTCCCCATTCCGCCCCGGCCCTGCCCGTCGCGCTCCGCCGGGCGGACGAGGTCATGTACCAGGCCAAGCAGACCGGCGGCGGATGGGCCATCACCGACAGCACCGCCCCCACACGCCGCACCGTCAACGGTCGCCGCGACGGCCGCAACGGCACCAGCAACGAGGAACCCATGAGCGCTCGCTACGACGGCTACGACCTCTTCGAAGAGGCCGACGACTACGACGACTACGAGCACGAGCAGTTCGAGGACGCGCAGGAGTGGCAGCCGGACACCGGCCAGTGCGACCGCTGCACGATGGCGCCGGGCGAGGTCATCGAGCCGCTCGGCTTGTGCTGCGCCTGCTCGATCGGCCAGGGCGCCGATCCGGAGAACTGCGTGTGCGGCCCCGCCCCGGACAACGACGCGGAAGGGGCCTCGTGATGACCATCGCGGCCGAGACCGGCCAGGCCACCGCTCCGCAGGTACCGCCGCTGTCCCGCAGGGAAAGGATCCTGCTGCTCGTGGTCGGTGCTGCGGGCATCGGCGTGGGCGCGCTGGGGTTCGCGGCATCGTTCGACGCGGTGTCGGCGGCCGGGGCCCAATGGGGGTTCCGGTATCCGTGGATGCTGCCGGTGGGCATCGACGCGGCGGTGCCGGTGTTCACCGTGGCGAACCTGCTGCTGATCCGGATGAACATGCCGCTCGCGTGGGTGCGCTTCGTGCCCTGGGCGCTGACGCTGGTCACCTGCTGGCTGAACGTCGCGGCCGGGCACTCGCTGTCGGCGAAGGTCGCGCACGGGACGATGCCGCTGCTGTGGGTGGTGCTCTCCGAGGTGGCCGCGCACGTCTACGCGGTGCGGATCGGCGCCGCGATCGGCAGCCGCATGGAGCGCATCCGGCGCTCGCGCTGGCTGCTCGCTCCGCTGTCGACGTTCGCCCTGTGGCGCCGCATGACCCTGTGGGAGATCACCTCCTACGCCGACGCACTCGGCCGTGAGCGCGAGCGGCAGCTGGCCCGCGCCGAGCTGCGCGAGCAGCACGGGCGGCGGTGGCGCTCGAAGACCCCGCGCCGGGAACGCGTGCTGCTCAAGCTCGGCGACCAGGCCCCCGCCAGCGCAGCCGAGCCGGACCCCATGCCGGCACCCCCGCCCCCGGAGGAACCGGAGCACAAGCACGACCAGGCCGAGGAGCCCAAGTCCGAGCCGAAGCCGCGACGGCGGCCGGGCAGGGCAGCCAAGCCCTCCCGGAAGGCCCGCGGTTTCGATGAGCTGCTCGCCGAGGCCCGCGAGGTCACGGCGGACTGGCCCGAGGAGCGGCTGAAGGCCGATCCGATCCGGAAGGAGCTCCGCTGTAGCGCGGAGCACGCCCGCTCACTGCGCGACGCGCTGAAGGCCGAGCGCGCCGATGACCGTCCGCTGCACGCCGTGGACACCGAGCCCGACGCCAACACCACCGCAGACGAGACCGACCGTACCGAGGGAGAAGCAGCATGATCGGGCCCATCGCCGACTTCCCGTACCTGCTGGAGCAGGTCAGCGGCCACATGTACCCCACTGACGACCTGCCCGAGGTCAACGGGGTGTTCTTCGAGGCTCGCGGCAGCTACCTGTACGCGGTGGCCACCGACCGTCACACCATGGCCGTGGCCCGTCGTCGACTGGAGACCGAACCGGCCAAGCCGTGGGGGGTGCTGGTGACCGGGCAGGCGTTGAAGCCGCTGCGGGCATTCGCGCGCTTCAACCGCCGCTGCCCGCTGATGCTGGAGCACCGGGCGGGGGTCGACACCGACGCGCTCACGGTGCGAGCCGAAGGGCAGGCGCTGGAGATTCCCAGCGCCGAGCTTCCGCTCGGCAAGCCATGGGCGGGCGGTCAGTGGCGCAAGCTGCTCGCCGACGCCCTGGCCACGGCGCCCAACCTGCGGCAGGAAGTCTGCCTCAACTCCACGCTGCTGGCCCGCTGGGGCAAGTCCGGCGGCGCCGAACGCAACCAGTCTCTGACCGTGTGGAGCGCCGGGGGGACCAAGCCGCTGGTAGTGGCCTGCGGCGAAGACTTCCTGGGCCTGCAAATGCCCATGCGCCCCAGTGGCTGGGCGAACCCCCGCCGCGACGTGCTCACCCACTGGGCCGACCTCACCCCGCGCCCCGTACCCGACGTCGCCTAACCGACCGTACGGGGCCCGGTCCTCAACCGACCAAAGCGATGCACCGGGCCCCGCCATCCCTCCCAGTTGGAAGGAACCTTCAGTGAACCACCCCGACGACGACAACGAATTCTTCGACCGACTCGAAGCCGAGATAGCCGCCGACTCCACGCCCGACTCCGGGGGCGAAGTGGTCGACTTCAGCAAGGCCCGGTCCGCCCGTGCCGAGTCGGCCAACCCCACTACCCGACCCGACGCCGACGCGTCGCCCGACTCCGAGCCGTCCGAGTCGGCTACTGCGGATGCCGACCGGTCGGGCGACTCGGGAGACGGTGAGTCGGACGACCGATCGGTCGTGATGGTCGACGGTCCGGCCCCGTCCGGTCCGGGCCTGATGGACCGACTCCGGGCCGGGCAGCGGCGCGAGGTGATCCCGGCGTGGGCGAGGTCCAAGCCGGAGTTCGTCAACGCGATCGGCTGGCTCGGCGGCTACGCCTGGCACACCACCGCCTTCCACGCGGTGCGCCTGCCCTGGTACTCCGCCCGACTCGCCTTCCAGGCCCCGGCCGGACTGGCGAAGTTCGTCGGCGGCACCCTGCGGTGGGTCGCCGACACCGAGGGGGAGCCGCTGCGTCAGGTTGCCGCCCGGCGCGAGAACGTCGAGGAGTACCTGAAGCTGTCGCGGCAGCGCGACCACCGGGTCAAGCTGCGCGGCATCCTCATGCTGCTCGGCCTGATCGTCGGCCCGGTGCTCGCCATCGTGCTGTTCGTGCTCGCCCCCGCCTGGCTGGAGGTGCTGGTGCTGGCACTGCTGACCGCCGGATTCGGCTTCCTGGGCGCCCCCTCCGACAAGCCCGTCATCTCCCGCGCGGTCGTCACGACCGAAGTCGAGCGACTGACGAGCGGCATCGTGGAACGCGCTCTGGGCGCCCTCGGCATTGCCGAGATCAACAAGGCGCTCGGCAAGGGCGGGGAGGGCATCAGGTTCCCTGCCCCGATCACCCGCGACGGCCCCGGCTGGCGCGCGGATGTCGACCTGCCCTACGGCGTAACCGTCCCCGACATCCTCGACCGGCGCGAGAAGCTCGCGTCCGGCCTGCGCCGCCCGCTGGGGTGCGTGTGGCCCGAGCCGGTCACCGACGAGCACGCCGGACGGATGATGCTGTGGGTCGGCGACCGGCCGCTGAACAAGGTGCCCAAGCCTGCATGGCCGCTGGCCAGGACCGGGGCGGCATCGCTGTTCAAGCCGCTGCCGTTCGGCACCGACCAGCGCGGCCGGAACGTCGACATCACGCTGATGTACGACAACGTCCTCATCGGCGCCATGCCCGGCATGGGCAAGACGTTCAGCCTGCGTACCGCGCTGCTGGCCTCGGCTCTGGATGTGCTCGCTGAGCTGCTGGTATGGGAGCTGAAGGGCACCGGCGACCTGGACCCGCTCAAGCGGGTGGCAGCCGACTACGGTTCCGGCGCGGACGACGAAACGGCCGCGGCAACTCTGGACTGCATCCGCTACGTCTACAAAGACCTGGAGCGCCGGGCCAAGGTCATCAGCTCCCTGCCCAAGGACAAATGCCCGGAGAACAAGGTCACCCCGGAACTGGCCGCGAACCGCTCCCTCGGACTGCACCCCCTGGTGCTCGCCATCGACGAATGCCAGGAACTCTTCAGCCACGAGAAGTACGGCAAGGAAGCCGGGACCCTGTGCACCGGCATCATCAAGCGCGGCCGGGCACTCGGGGTCATCCTGCTGCTGGCCACGCAGCGCCCGGACAAGGACTCTCTGCCCACCGCGATCAGCGCGAACGTGGGCACCCGCTTCTGCCTGCGGGTCATGGGCCAGCTGGAGAACGACATGATCCTGGGCACGTCGCTGTACAAGAGCGGCATCCGCGCCACCTCGTTCACCAGGTCCGACAAGGGCATCGGCTACCTGGTCGGCGCCGCCGACGAACCGCAGATCGTGCGCGGCTACTACATGGACAACGAGGAAGCTGACGCCATCTGCGAGCGCGCACGCAAGGCACGCGCCGACGCAGGCACGCTGCGCGGCATCGCCGCCGGTCAGACGCCGGAGCGGCGCGAGGTGGCGGATCCGCTGCTTGAGGACATCCTGGCCGTCGTCCCGGCGGATGAGGCCAAGCCGTGGAACGACGTCACCGTCGACCGCCTCGCCGAGCTGCGGCCGGAGAAGTACGGCGCGTGGGGCGAGATGGCCCCGGCGGACAAGGCGCGGCAGCTGACCACCGCGCTCAAGCCGTACGGCGTGGCCACCGGCCAGGTGGCCCGGCGGATCAACGGCAAGACCGTCAACCGGACCGGCTTCGAGCGCGCCCACATCGTCACCGCGATTGCGGAGCGTGACCGAAACCGCGACGCGGGCTGACCGTGAAAGGTCTCTAACGCTAGGGGGCGGACCCTCTAGCGCTAGAGACCCCGCTAGCGCCCCGTATGGGGGCTGATCAGGCCGCTAGCCGATAGCGGCCCACCTGCGGAAACCCCTGAAACCCGCCCTCGGAGGCACTTCGTGACCCTAATCCTCCTCGCTATCGCCTGCCTGCTGATCGTCACGCTCGGTTACGCGTCGGTGTGTGCGGCGAGCCCGTTCGGGACCTGCCGCAAGTGCAACGGCTTCGGCTTCGCCACGACCACCGACCGCAAGGGACGCCCCAAGCGCGGCAAGGACTGCCGCCGCTGCAAGGGCCGCGGCAAGCGCATACGCGCCGGTCGCTGGCTCTACAACCGCGCCGCCCGCATCCACCGCGACGGCACCCGCTGACCCTGCTCCCAGAAAGGGGCTTACGCCCATGACCGTCACCGTCTCCCTGGTGCTGCTGCTCGCCATCGGCCTGGGCGCTCTGTTCAAGGGCGGGCACCTGCGCACCGGGGCCGCCGTCGTCGCCGTGCTGTTCGGCTTCTACCTCGCCAACACCGACGCGGCCCCGTCCGTGAACAAGACCGTCACCTCCATCACCGACGCCATCACCGGCATCGGCAGCTGACCTTCAGGGGGCCGGTCCACGTGAACGAGCGCATCACGCTCATGGCCGCTGGCGAACTCCGCGACGCCCTCGCCGCCCACCAGCGCGGTGATGTGCCCGCGACCCTCGGCGCGCTGATGAGCATCGACCCCGAGTCCTGGCAGGCCATCGAACGCCGCCTCGCCTCCCTCGGCGGCAACCTCCCCGACATCCTCGCCGCTCTCCGAGGAGAAACCCCGTGACCCCCGAACTGATCACCGCCGCCGCGCTGCTGGCGCCCGGCGCGATCCTCGGCCCGGTGTGCCTCGCCGGACACCGCCGCGCCCGCCGCCGCGACGCCATCGAAGCCGCGGTGTGCGCCGCCTACCGGCCCGGCCCGCCCGACGAGGGCCCCGAGCCCCCGCCCAAGGGCCGCATGAAAGGCAAGCCCCAGACCGCTCCCGCTCGCCTCGCCCAGGTCATCGACTTCCCCGCCAACCGCCGCAACGCGGCCTGAACAGTCCAGGAGCGATCCACCATGCCGCAGCAGACCATGACCGCCGCCGAACTCTCCGACGCGGCCGCCGAAGCCATCCGCCAGCTCAACCACGCCACCCTCAAATGGGGCAACGGCCTGGAGTACCCGGGCGACGCGTACAACACCGTCGCCAACCTCAAGACCCTCGTACAGCGCCTCCCGCAGACCTTCGAACAGATCACGGCCTTCCTCGCCAACCTGCACGACGGCGGTCACCTGCGCAGCGACCGGGGCCCGAACACGGATGACGACATGGCCGCCGTCCAGGCCGCCCTCGGCTGGGCGGCAGACGACGCCCGGAACCTCGCCGAAACCCTCGACAGCGCGCACTCCGCGCTGAGCCCCATCAGCTACGCCGCATAGCTGCACCGGGGCGGTCGCCCTCTCGCCAAAGACCGCGACCGCCCCGGCCCTACCCCATCCATCCGCAGACAGACAGGAGGACTCAATAGTGGCACCCGAGCCCGCCCCGTCGCCGTACGACAACGTGCGTACGCTGCACGGCGGCGCCGAGCCTCGCATTGACCGGACGCCCCCGCAGGATCTCGAAGCCGAGCAGTCCGTTCTCGGTGCCATGCTGCTGTCCGCCGCCGCCATCGACGATGTGGCCGCAGCAATGGACCCCGCCGACCACTACAGGCCTGCGCACGAGACGATTCACCGCGCCATCCGCGAGCTGCACGACCAGGGCCAGCCCGTCGACCCCATCACCCTCACGCACCACCTCGACAAGCGCGGCGACCTCGCACGCGTCGGCGGCGCGAGCTACCTGCACACCCTCGTACAGGCCGTGCCTACCGCCGCCAACGCCGAGTACTACGCCGAGATCGTCCGCGACAAGGCCGACCGCCGCCGCCTGATCGAGGCCGGTAACCGGCTCGCGCAACTGGCCGCCGAACCCGGCACGGACGCTGAAGAGGTCCGGGCCGCCATGCTCGCTGAGGTCACCGAGCTTGCCGCGAGCCCGGCCGTGCAGGAGAGCGACAGTGCCGGCACCCCGGCCGGACCCCCGAACCCCCTCTACGACCCGCACTCAAGCATCCGCCGCCCGCACCGGCCGGGGCCCACACCGCACCCGGATGTGTTCTGCGGCTGGGTCGGCGAAACCGTGCGCGAGCTGGACCCCACGAGCGAGGCGGACCCGATCGCGGTGCTGGTCAACCTACTGTCAGCGGCCGGGGCGGCCATCGGCCGCCGCCCGCACCTGATGGTGGGCAACGACCGGCACCCCTGCCTGATCTGGGCCCTGACGATCGGCCCGACGTCCTCGGGCCGGAAGGGGTCAGCGACGTCGACCGCGCGGCGGGTGCTCTCCGAGGCCCTGCCGGACTTCTTCGGCCCCGAGCACACACCACGCGGCCTGAACTCAGGGGAAGGGCTGATCGAGTACGTCAAGGACGACGACAGCGAAGACGCGTCCCACGCCAGCGTCGACAAGCGGCTGTGGGTCCTGGAGTCGGAGTACGCGGTGACCATGAGCCGTGGGCGACGCGAGGGCAGCAGCCTGCCGGGCGTGCTGCGGCAGGCATGGGACGGTGACTCTCTCGGCTCGATGGTCCGCGACTCCCTCAAGGCCACGGACCCGCACATCGCGATCCTCGGCCACATCACCCCCGAGGAGTTCCGGGCCAAGATGCAGGACTCCGAGATGGCCGGAGGCACCTACAACCGCTTCCTGCCGATCTTCTGCCACCGCAACCTCATCCTGCCCGGCTCACGCGGCGCGAGCCCAGAACTGGTCGACAACCTCGCTGCAGGCTGGCGCACGGTCCTCGCCGACGCCGCCAGCGTCGAAGAGGTCAAGTTCAGCCCGGACGCGTGGTCGCTGTACTGCGACGAGGTCTATCCGGCGCTCAGCGAGGACGACTCAGCGGGCGGGGTGATCGCCCAGTTCACCGCCCGCGCCGCCCCGTACGTACAGCGGGCCGCCATGGTCTACGCCCTCTGCGACCACACCGACACCATCGCCGAGCACCACATGCGCGCCGCCTGGCACCTCCTCGACTACGCCCGCGCATCCGCCGTCCACCTGCTCGGCAACGTCTCCGGTGACCCCAAGGTGGACAAGCTCGCCACCGCCGTCCGCGCGGCCGGAGCGGAGGGGCTCACGGGCGAGCAGGTTCGGAAGCTGTTCAAGAGCACGGGCAAGGCAGAGCGTGAACGGCTCACGGCCGCACTACTGGACCTGCCCGGCTACAGCCGCACGCAGAAGCCGACCGCAGGCCGCCCGACCACTGTCCTCGCCTACACGGGCTGAGGCCGGTAAGGGCGAAAAGGTAGATAAGCCTGCTGACCTGCGAAGACAGCGAGCCGGTAAGGGAGTCGGTAAGCGGGGTGGAAAGTCCGCAGAGCCAATGGGCCAGGACTTACCGACCACCATTCCGCCCCCCTTACCGACGCCGTAAAAGCCCAGCTCAAGCGGCTTATCACCCTTATCGCCCTTACCGCCCCGCCCGGACATACGAAGGGAACTGACCATGTCCGCCCATGGGGCCAGGACTCAGCCGCCCGCCAGCGACCCCCGTACCACGCTGCGGGCCGGACTCCCGGATCGCTACCTCACCCCCGACGACATCGCCGAGATGTTCGAAGTCCCGAAAGAGACCGTCTACACCTGGCGCAAGAAGCGCATAGGCCCGCCCGGATTCCGCGTCGGCAAGCACGTGCGCTACGACCCCGCAGCCGTCAAGCGCTGGCAGGACGCGCGCATGGCCGCCGAAGAGGCCGCCTGACACCAGAGCCAACCGAAGACCTCCCACACCAGCAGGGGCGGGGCCACGCAGCCCCGCCCCTGCCCTGCTCTGCCCAGAGAAGGGACCGCCGCATGGCAGGTCACATCCAAGATCGCTGGTTCAAGGCCGAAACCGACCAGAGCGGGATCGCCCGTCGCGTCAAGACCGACCGTCACGGCACCGGCATGCGCTACCGCGCCCGCTACGTCGGCCCGGACGGCACCGAGAAGAGCAAGTCATTCCCGGACAAACAGAAGCGTCTGGCGGAACAGTGGCTCGTCCAGATCGCCGCCGACATGTCGCGCGGCCAGTACATCGACCCGCGCGCCGCGCGCATGACGTTCCAGCAGTACGGGGAGCAGTGGCTTTCGACACATACCACGGACATCAACAGCCAGGATTCAGCGGAACGACGTCTACGTCTCCATGCCTTCCCGTACATCGGGACGCGTCCTCTGGCGTCCTTCCAGCCTGGACACATCCGGACCTGGCTGAGCGAACTGGAGAGCGCCGTACCGGCGGCTTCATATCGGCGGATCATCTTCGGGATCGTCTCAGCCGTCCTCAGCGCGGCTGTGGACGACGGTCTGATGCCTCGGAACCCCTGTCTGGTCAAGTCGGTCAGGGGACCCCAAGGAAGCCCTTCAAAGGTGGTCCCCTGGACGCCAGAGCAGGTCTTTGCCGTCCGGGCCGCTCTGCCCAAGCGGTACCGCGCGATGGTCGACGTGGGCGGGGGGTGTGGGCTGCGGCAGGGGGAGATATTTGGCCTGCCCATCGACAACGTGGACTTTGAGGGCGGCTGGCTCGCCGTCCGGCAGCAGCTCAAGCGGGTACGGGGGAAGTTCGTCTTCGCTCCGCCGAAGCGCGGCAAGCTCCGTGACGTGCCGCTCCCCAGTGTCGTAGGCGCCGCTCTCCAGGCGCACCTGAAGCAGTTCCCCGCCGTGAAGGTGACCCTTCCGTGGCTCACACCGGACGGGCCCATGGTCACGAAAGAGTTGCTGTTCACCGGCCAGGCTGGCCGCGCCGTGCGGTCGAGCCACTTCGATGATCACCTCTGGAAACCGGCTCTGGCCGCCGCTGGCTTCATCCCGGAGCCTGAGAAGGGCGAGCGCTACCAGGCCGCGCGCGAACACGGCATGCACGCGCTCAGGCACTTCTACGCGTCCGTCCTGCTGGACGCGGGCGAGAGCATCCGGGCACTGAGCACGTACCTCGGGCACAGTGATCCCGGGTTCACGCTGCGTGTCTACACCCATCTGATGCCGAGCAGCGAGGGGCGTACCCGCCGGGCGGTCGGCACCCTCTATCGGGCCTCCGGTGGGCCGCTGGACGGCCCAGAGACGGCCCAGGGTACCTAGGAGCGGCCTGGTCAGAGGGAAAATCCCTGGTCAGACTGGACAAGCGTCCGGGAATCGGGACTTCATCTACTTCTTCCCGCTGTACACGGGCCAGACGATCCCCATGGACTCCTGGCGCGCCCGCATGTGGCTCGACACCTGGATCTGACCCCGGCTCGGCCCCGGGCCCACCGCATGGATCCGGCCACGGCCCCCGCGCCCCCTACGGTGAGGGCGCGGGGGCTTCACGTGGTGCCGGTAGAGTGCCGGGCACCGCGGCCCTCATCGACTGATGAGGGGAACCGAGAACACAGTGTGGGGGTTCTGAAATGCGGAGTGGCGCGAGAGCCGCGATCGTCGGTGCGGTATTCGCCGCCATGGTCGGTGTGGCCGGTTGCGGCAGCGGCCAGGACGATTCAGCCGGCCCAAAGGACGGTGCGAGCGCCGGCTCGGGTGACGACAAGCCGTCCCTGAAGAAGGTGAAGACCGGCCCGCCCAGCGCGGCCGAGGTCAAGACCACCGCCCACGCGTTCCTGGCGGCCTGGTCGGCGGGCGAGACGGCGAAGGCCGCCGCCCTTACGGACGACAGCGGCGCCGCCACCACGGCGCTGAGCGGCTACCGCACAAAGGTCAAGGTGGCCAAGGTGGCGCTGGACGCGGGGCAGGCGAGCGGTGCCAAGGTGCCGTTCTCGGTCAACGCCCAGCTCTCCTCCGGCGGTGAGAGCGTCCCCTGGACGTATGAATCCTCGCTGACCGTGACCCGCGACACCAAGACCGGCAAGCCGGTCGTCGCCTGGAAGCCCTCCGTGGTCCACCCCGACCTCGCCGAGGGCGACACGCTCAAGACCGGCGCGTCCGAGGCACCGCCGATCAAGGCGGTGGACCGCGACGGCAAGGAGCTGACCGCCTCCGAGCACCCGACCCTCAAGACCGCCCTGGCCGCGCTGCGCGAGCGGTACGGCAAGAAGGCGGGCGGCGAGGCGGGCGTGGAGACCTGGATCGAGCGCGCCAAGGGCTCCAAGTCCCCCGACAAGACCCTCAAGGTGCTCTCCAAGGGCACCCCGGGCACGCTCCGCACCACGATCGACGCATCGCTCCAGCGCACCGCCGAGCAGCAGGTGAGCAAGCGCACCAAGGCGTCGGTGGTCGCGGTCAAGCCCAGCACCGGTGAGATCCTCGCGCTGGCCAACTCCCCCGCGAGCGGCTTCAACACCGCCTTCCAGGGCTCGTACGCACCCGGCTCGACGATGAAGATCATCACCTCGACGACGCTGATGGACAAGGGTCTGGCGGCGTACGGCAAGCCGCATCCGTGCCCGAAGTACTTCAAGTACGGCGGCTGGAAGTTCCAGAACGACAAGAAGTTCGAGATCAAGAACGGCACCTTCGAGCAGAGCTTCGCCCGCTCCTGCAACACGGCCTTCATCAGCCAGGCGGGGAAGCTGAAGGACGACGATCTGAGCAAGGAGGCCCGGGACGTCTTCGGCATCGGGCTCAACTGGCAGACCGGCGTGCCCACCTTCGACGGCGCGGTGCCGGTGCAGTCCGCGGCCTCCAAGGCCGCCTCGCTGATCGGCCAGGGCGGCGTGCGGATGAACCCGCTCAACATGGCGTCGGTCGCGGCCACCGCCACCACCGGCACCTTCCGCCAGCCGTACCTGGTCTCGCCGTCGCTGGACGACCGGACGCTGGCCAAGGCGAGCAGGACGATGAAGTCCAGCACCCACGACCAGCTGAAGAAGCTGATGAAGCTGACGGCCACCTCGGGCACCGCCGCCGAGGCGATGGCCGGGATGAGCGGTGACTTCGGCGCCAAGACCGGCTCGGCCGAGGTGGACAACCAGGAGAAGCCGAACGGCTGGTTCAGCGCGTACCGCGACGACGTCGCGGCCGCCGGTGTGGTCCCCGAGGGCGGCCACGGCGGCGACACGGCGGGCCCGATGGTGGCGGCCCTGCTGCGCGCGGGCTGAGCCTCCGCGGATACGCCCCGGGAGCCGGGGCGGCGGGTGGGTCGCCCCCCCCGCGGGCTATCGGGTGGGCGGGCGGGGGGGGGGGGCGGGGGGCGCGGCCCCGCAGTCCCCCGCGGGGAAAATACGGGG
>NZ_JBHYVB010000181.1:19831-23404 GCF_042750115.1 Streptomyces sp. NPDC059455 | reverse complement strand
GTCTCCAAGAAGGAGCCCGCCGCGCCGTCCGCGGGGCCCGAGCTGGTCACGCTGCGCGGCCCGTCCGCCGCCGTGGCGAAGAACATGAACGCGTCGCTGGAGCTGCCGACCGCCACCTCGGTGCGTGCCGTCCCGGTGAAGCTGCTGTTCGACAACCGCATCGTCATCAACAACCACCTCAAGCGCGCCCGCGGCGGCAAGGTGTCCTTCACGCACCTGATCGGCTACGCCATGGTGCAGGCGCTGAAGGCGATGCCCTCGATGAACCACTCGTTCACCGAGAAGGACGGCAAGCCGACCCTGGTCAAGCCCGAGCACATCAACCTCGGTCTCGCCATCGACCTGGTCAAGCCCAATGGCGACCGCCAGCTCGTCGTCGCGGCGATCAAGAAGGCCGAGACGCTGAACTTCTTCGAGTTCTGGCAGGCCTACGAGGACATCGTCCGCCGCGCCCGCGCGAACAAGCTGACGATGGACGACTTCACCGGCGTCACGGCCTCCCTCACCAACCCCGGCGGCATCGGCACCGTCCACTCGGTGCCGCGGCTGATGCCCGGCCAGGGCCTGATCATCGGCGTCGGCGCCATGGAGTACCCGGCCGAGTTCCAGGGCACCTCCCAGGACACCCTGAACAAGCTGGGCATCTCCAAGGTCATGACGCTGACCAGCACCTATGACCACCGGGTGATCCAGGGCGCCGCCTCCGGCGAGTTCCTGCGGATCATGAGCCAGCTGCTGCTCGGCGAGAACGACTTCTTCGACGAGATCTTCAAGGCGCTGCGCATCCCCTACGAGCCGGTCCGCTGGCTCAAGGACATCGACGTCAGCCACGACGACGACGTCACCAAGGCGGCGCGGGTCTTCGACCTGATCCACTCCTACCGGGTCCGCGGCCATGTCATGGCCGACACCGACCCGCTGGAGTACCGCCAGCGCAAGCACCCCGACCTGGACATCATCGAGCACGGGCTCACCCTGTGGGACCTGGAGCGCGAGTTCGCGGTCGGCGGCTTCGCGGGCAAGTCCATGATGAAGCTGCGCGACATCCTGGGCGTGCTGCGCGACTCGTACTGCCGCACCACCGGCATCGAGTTCATGCACATCCAGGACCCCAAGCAGCGCAAGTGGATCCAGGACCGCGTCGAGCGCAACCACGACAAGCCGGAGCGCGAGGAGCAGCTGCGCATCCTGCGCCGGCTCAACGCGGCCGAGGCGTTCGAAACCTTCCTGCAGACCAAGTACGTCGGCCAGAAGCGGTTCTCCCTGGAGGGCGGCGAGTCCGTCATCCCGCTGCTGGACGCGGTACTGGACGCGGCCGCCGAGTCGCGTCTTGACGAGGTCGTCGTCGGCATGGCCCACCGCGGCCGGCTGAACGTGCTGGCCAACATCGTCGGCAAGTCGTACGCGCAGATCTTCCGCGAGTTCGAGGGCAACCTCGACCCGAAGTCCATGCACGGCTCCGGTGACGTCAAGTACCACCTGGGCGCCGAGGGCACCTTCACCGGTCTGGACGGCGAGCAGATCAAGGTCTCGCTCGCCGCGAACCCCTCCCACCTGGAGGCCGTGGACCCGGTCCTGGAGGGCGTTGTCCGCGCCAAGCAGGACATCATCGGCAAGGCCGGCACCGACTTCACGGTGCTGCCCGTCGCCCTCCACGGCGACGCGGCCTTCGCGGGCCAGGGCGTCGTGGCCGAGACGCTGAACATGTCGCAGCTGCGCGGCTACCGCACCGGCGGCACCGTGCACATCGTGATCAACAACCAGGTCGGCTTCACCGCCGCCCCGGCCGCGTCCCGCTCCTCGATGTACGCCACGGACGTCGCGCGCATGATCGAGGCGCCGATCTTCCACGTCAACGGCGACGACCCGGAGGCCGTCGTGCGCGTCGCGCGGCTCGCCTTCGAGTTCCGCCAGGCGTTCAACAAGGACGTGGTCATCGACCTCATCTGCTACCGCCGCCGCGGCCACAACGAGACCGACAACCCCGGTTTCACCCAGCCGCTGATGTACGACCTGATCGACAAGAAGCGCTCGGTGCGCAAGCTCTACACCGAGTCGCTGATCGGGCGCGGCGACATCACCCTGGAAGAGGCCGAGCAGGCGCTGCAGGACTTCCAGGGCCAGCTGGAGAAGGTCTTCACCGAGGTCCGCGACGCGGTCTCGGCCCCGGCCCCGGCCGAGGTCCCCGAACCGCAGGCGGAGTTCCCCGTCACGGTCCAGACGGCCGTCTCCCAGGAGGTCGTCAAGCGGATCGCCGAGTCCCAGGTCAACACCCCCGACCGGATCACCGTCCACCCGCGGCTGTTCCCGCAGCTCCAGCGGCGCGCGGCGATGATCGAGGACGACTCGATCGACTGGGGCATGGGCGAGACCCTCGCCATCGGCTCGCTGCTGATGGAGGGCACCCCGGTCCGGCTCGCCGGCCAGGACTCCCGCCGCGGCACCTTCGGCCAGCGTCACGCGGTGCTGGTGGACCGCGAGACCGGCGACGACTACACCCCGCTGCTGTACCTCACCGAGGACCAGGCGCGGTACAACGTCTACGACTCGCTGCTCAGCGAGTACGCGGCCATGGGCTTCGAGTACGGCTACTCGCTGGCCCGCCCGAACGCGCTGGTCATGTGGGAGGCGCAGTTCGGTGACTTCGTCAACGGCGCGCAGACCATCGTCGACGAGTTCATCTCCTCGGCCGAGCAGAAGTGGGGCCAGACGTCTGGTGTCACCCTGCTGCTGCCGCACGGCTACGAGGGCCAAGGGCCGGACCACTCCTCGGCCCGGATCGAGCGCTTCCTCCAGCTGTGCGCGCAGAACAACATGACGGTCGCCGCGCCGACGCTGCCGTCGAACTACTTCCACCTGCTGCGCTGGCAGGTCCACAACCCGCACCACAAGCCGCTGGTCGTCTTCACCCCGAAGTCGATGCTGCGTCTGAAGGCCGCGGCGTCGAAGACCGACGAGTTCCTCAACGGCTCGTTCCGCCCGGTGATCGGCGACGAGACGGTCGACCCGGCGTCGGTGCGCAAGGTGGTCTTCTGCTCCGGCAAGGTCTACTACGACCTGGCCGCCGAGCGGGACAAGCGCGGTGCGAACGACACGGCGATCATCCGCCTGGAGCGGCTGTACCCGCTGCCGGGTGCGGAGCTGCAGGCCGAGATCGCCAAGTACTCGGGCGTCGAGAAGTTCGTCTGGGCGCAGGAGGAACCGGCCAACCAGGGTGCGTGGCCGTTCATCGCGCTCAACCTGATCGACCACCTGGAGCTGTCGGTCGGCGCGGACGTCCCCGCCGCCGAGCGCCTGGTCCGGGTCTCCCGCCCGCACTCGTCCTCGCCCGCGGTGGGGTCGAACAAGCGGCACCAGTCGGAGCAGGGAGCGCTGGTGGGCGAGGTCTTCGAGATCTGATTCGCCCCGTTCACCACGGAAGGGCCGGGCCCCCCGCGCGCGGGGCCGGGGGGTACCCCGGGCGTCAGCGCGTGTGCCTGTGGGGGGTGGACCGCCGCGCGCCCGGGGTGTATCGACTTCGCCCCCCGCCCCGCGCCCACCACCTGGAGCGGCGCCCGGTGCTGGGCATAGTGG
>NZ_JBHYVB010000181.1:10273-19821 GCF_042750115.1 Streptomyces sp. NPDC059455 | reverse complement strand
TACTAGATCTGATCCCCCCCGTCCACCACCCACCGCCCGGCCCCTCTACCCGCGGCACCGGGCCTTCCGGCCGTTCGGCCGCGTCAGACCGGCAGCGGCTCGAAGTCCCAGACCGGGCGGATGCGCTTGCGGGCCGCCACGGTCTCGGGGTGGGCCCGCCCCAGGACGGCGGTCAGGCCGCCGAGGGCCACCTCCTCGATCACATCCGCCTCCTCGCCTCCGCCAGGGATCACCCGCAGATCCGCCGCCAGCCCGATCTGGGCCAGCAGGGTCAGCGGATGCCGCTCGCCCAGCGCCTCGGCGGCGTGCAGCGCGGTCTCCCGGCTCATGGCGCAGGCGTCCTGGTACCGCCCCGTCGCGTGGTACGTGGCGGCGGTGTTGAGCGCGATCCCCAGTGTCCAGGGGTGGCGCTCACCGACGGCGTCGGCCATAGCCGTGAACAGCGAGTCCCGAACTCGCGCCTTGTCGTCGGCGCCCAGAGTGAGCGCCTCGTTCGCCCAGGCACCAATGGTGTACGGATGCCGGGACCCCAAAGCGGTCGAGTAACCCTCCGAGGTCTTCTCGGCGACGCTCGCCGCCCGCTCCAGATCACCCTGGCGCCGGAGGGCGCGGGCGACTCCGGCCGCGATCATCAGCGTCAGCGGGGCACCCTCGCCCAGCAGGCGCTTCGCCCGCTCCCACAGGGCATGGATGTCGAGGTCGCCCGCCCAGTCACACCTCCACAGGTGGTACAAGGCGGTCAGGGTCAGCGGATGCTCGGTGCCCAGCACCGCGCTGTGCTGATGGGCGCTGGGTTCTTGTAGTGCCAGCGCGTCCCGGTAACGGCCGGAGAGCCGCAGGTCGTACGCGTGCTCCGTCGCGCAGGCCAGCGTCACCAGCGCCGTCGGGCCCAGCTCCGCCCGCGCGCTGTCCAGCGTCTGCCCGGACAGCTCCGCGGCCTCGGCGTAGGAGCCGAGCATCCGCAGCGAGTGGGACAGGCTGCGCCGGGCGTTCCGCGCCTCCGCACCGTCTTCCGGACATGTGACGGCACACAGGTCGCGCTGCTCGCGGGCGAATTCGTACGCCTCGTCATAGCGGGCCAGGCCCCGCAGATCCGTGCCGAGCCGGGCCATCGCGACGAGTCTGCCCGGCGCGTCGAGCCTGCCCAGGCTCTTCAGCACCGCCCGGTCCAGCGCCTCGGCGCCGCCGTAGTCCCCGGTCTCGCGCAGCAGCGCGGCCCGGCGCGCGGCCAGTTCCTGATAGTCACCCGCCGCGCGGTCCGCGAGCCGCCTGCCCGTCGTGTGGTCGCCGCTCAGGGTCAGATACGTGAGGAACCCGACGACCAGCCGACGCGACGCGGCGTCCTCCGACTCCAGCGCGCCCGACGGCTCCAGGTACGGCACCAGCCGGGCGTAGCGCGGCCATGCCGCCGGGTCGTCCGGGCAGCGTGGATCCGCCGCGACGAGGGCGCCGCGGACGATCCGGGCGTCCTTCTCCCGCT
Source organism: Streptomyces sp. NPDC059455 (assembly GCF_042750115.1). Classification (NCBI taxonomy): domain Bacteria; kingdom Bacillati; phylum Actinomycetota; class Actinomycetes; order Kitasatosporales; family Streptomycetaceae; genus Streptomyces; species Streptomyces sp. NPDC059455. Next base: position 18,341 of record NZ_JBHYVB010000181.1, on the reverse strand, counting down.
TGTCCTCCGGTGTCCGCCGCCGCACCGCGTCCCGTACGAAGCGGCTCATCCACACCGCCTCGGCCTCCAGCGCCGACCGCCGCATCACCGACCACTGGGCCAGCTTGCCGATGGCCAGCTCCAGCTGGCTGGGGTTCTCCAGGAGCGCCGCCACCGCCGGGGAGACCTGCCCCGCCGGGACGGCCCGCAGCAGGGCGAGCGGGACCGGTCCTGGGCCGAACAGGGCACACAGGCGCAGCAGTTCGGCCGCCGCCTTTGTGCTCTCCCGCACCCGGGTGATCAGGCCCTTGAAGGCGGAGTGGTACGGCATCGGGTAGTCGGCGGCGGGCCGTACCGGGTTGGGCTCGCCGTCGCTCGCCATGCGCACGTACTCGGCGACCGGTGTGGACGCGCCATCCAGCCAGCCCGCCGTCTGGTCCAGCGCCAGCGGCAGGTCCTCGACGGCCGCCGCCAGCCGGTCCGCGTCCTCAGGGCCGATGCGCGGCGCCCGGCGGCGTACGAAGGCGACACTGTCCTGCCGGTTCAGCGGCGGGACGTCCAGCAGCTCGGCGTAGTGGTCGGCCCAGGCCCGGTTGCGCGAGGTGATCAGCACATGGCCGCCTCCGGCGGGCAGTGCCCCGGCGATGGCCTCCGGGTCGTCGGCATCGTCCAGGACGATGAGCCAGCGCCCGTACGGATCGCCGCGGCGCAGCGCCTCCAGGGCGGCGCGGGCCAGGTCCGCGTCCCTGCCGTCCCCGCCGCCCAGGGCTCGGGCGAGCGCGCCCAGCCGTTCCTCCAGGGCGGGCAGCCCGTCCACACCGGCCCACCACACGATGTCGTACCGGGCGGCGAAACGATGGGCGTACTCGGCGGCGAGCTGCGTCTTGCCGATGCCCGGCAGCCCGACGAGGGCGACCACGGCGGTGTCGGCGGGGGCGGCCTCCAGCCGCTCGCGCACCTCGGCGAGCAGCGCGTCCCGCCCGGTGAACCGCGGATTGCGGCGCGGCACACCGCCCCAGACGTCGGGGACGCGCCTGGATTCCATCAGTGAGCGGTCGTCGGGGGCGGCGGCGTCGCGGGTCCGTAACGCCGCCAGTTCCCGCTCCAGTTGCCGCGCCCGCTCCTCGGCCACCGCCACCTGTTCCTGGGCGTGCGACAGCGGGTAGGACGCGGTCTCCTCCTCCGCCTGAAGCTGGTGTTCCAGCGCCTCGCAGCGCTGCTCGGCATCCAGCGCCTGGCGGCGGGCCTGGGTCAACGCGTCCTGGAGACGGACGACTTCCTCCCGCAGCCGGTCGCGTTCGGCCGTCACGTCCTCGCGCTCCCGGCGCAGCCGGTCCAGCTCCGCGCCGCGGGTCTCGCGATCCGCCGCCGCGACCGCGATCCGGCGCTGCTCGACCTCCATCTCGGCGATGCGCTGTTTCCGTACCAACAACGCCTCCGACAGCGCCTCGGCGCGGACCTCGGCCTGCTGGCGCTGCCGGTCCGCGTCGGCGAGCTGGTCGCGGAGGCGCTGGAGCTCCCAGCCCACCTTGTTGGTGGCCTGCAACGCCCGGCGTTGCAGGGTGTGCACATGGGCCACGACCTCGGTGGAGGGCGGCCGCCCGGCGGCCTTGGCGGCATGGGTGAAGAGCTGGTCCACGAACTCGGCGGGTGGCACCACGGTCCCGTTGAGATAGCGCGAGACGGTCCCCGCGTCGTAGTGCAGCCGTACGGCGAGGACCCGCAGTGACACCCCGACCGTGCCGAACAGGTCCCGCAGGTTCTCGGCCAGCGCCCGGCACTCCGGTCTCACCTGCTCGGGGATCGGCTTCAGATCCCCGATCCGCCGCGCCGCGTCCCGCTCCGGCACCAGCTCGCCGCTGACGGGTTCGTCCTTCATGGGTCGCCCCTCCCCCGTTGCGGCCCACTGCAACGCGTGCGGGCTGCCGCAACACCCCAGACCCCGCACATCGTGAAACGTACCCCGGCGCCTTCGCCGGTTCCACGAAAGCAGGTCGAAGATGTCGGAAAGCAGGTCAAAGATGCCGAACCGCTGCCGTCCCGCCCTTCTCACCCTCGCCGCCGCCGCGCTCGGCGGCGCCGTCCGGGCGCTGGTGTCCTGGCTGCTCAGCCGGACGGACTGACCGCGATCCGGCCGCCGGAGGCGGCGGCCAGCCGCCCGGCGAGCTCGTCGCGCACCCGCGTGAGGGTGTCGATCCGGTCGTCCAGCACGCTCAGGCGGCGACGCGCGATGTCCAGCATGGCCTCGGCGGGCCGGCTGCTCGGCAGGTCGCCGTCCAGACAGGCGCCGAAGTGCTCGATGTCCTCGAGCGTGAGCCCGGCGTCGAGCAGATACCGGATGTTGGCCACCCGCCGGACCGCCCGCTCGTCGTAGACCCGGTAGCCGTTGCCCGCCCGTGCGCAGCTCAGCAGCCCTCGCTCCTCGTAGAAGCGCAAGGCCCTGGTCGTGGCACCGGTGGCCTTCGCCAACTCCCCTATCCGCATGGCCGCGAGACTACCGGCGGGCGGGGCCGGGCGGACCGTGCCGCCTGCGGCGGGCTGCTTTCCCCTCCCCGCCCTTCCCGATGCTCCAGACGAGCAGTTCTGGAGTGATCGGCAGAGGCCGTAGTACCCGGGGACACCGTAAGACATCGACCAGGGGGCCTCCCCCTTAGCGCGTAACGCCAGACCGCAAGCGTATAGCAGCTCAGATTTCCACGGACCTGACAAACGTAATGGGTGAGGACTTCTCATGTGAAGCCCTCACCCGTCCAGCGCTCGGGTTACTCCCGCTCGTTGATTTGGTTACGCCGACGCACGTGATGACGGCGGGCGCGCTCATGGAGATACTTCAACCACAGTTCCTTTCGGTGGCTGGACTCCTGGGGCCACATGAAGCGCGCCAAGGTCGTCACTCCGGAGACGATGATCACGAGCGTAATAATGACCAGAACGGCACCCCATGGGGCCGTTTCGGGCAAGTTGAGCACGGCTTACGAGCCTTCCGACCTTGAACGGTCGGCGGGTCACTTAGGCAGCTAGACGGCGCTCCCCAGCGCACTGCGATAGTGCCCGCCCCGGTATGTGGTCACGGGGAGGGCAGAGTTCGGCCCCCTGGGCCGGATCTGTGGTGACGTGTCGATCGGTTCGGGCTGCCACACCGGAACGTCTTCGTGCTTGGCCCGGCTCAGTGAGCGGGACAGCAGAAGCAGCAGAACCCGCACCAGGAAGCACAGCAGGGATAGCATCAGGTCTGACAACGCTTCGAGGAATTCGCGGGCCGCCGTACGCCTTTCCGATGCTGTAATGGCGTTCCGCAGGCGCTCACCGGCGGCGCGAATAGCACTGGCGGTTTCCACCTGTTGCGTGGCGAGCCAGAGATAGGCTTCTGTCTTGCCGCTTCCTAACGATGCGCCGAGTCGAATCAGTTTCGATTCGGAAAGGTACACCATAGCTCGGTATGAGTTCGCCATGAGCAGGCGCGCTTCTCTTTCTGCGTCGTTCATCTCCACCCCCTATCAGCACACGACATGAGCGGAGTCTAGCGCCCGACAGCCACACCTTGCGTCTCCATTAGAGGGACACCATGCCGGGGCCTGCCCCCCAAGCCCCGTGACCAGCGCCGACGGCGCAACAAGAGCGACGGCCCTGAACTGATGAACGCGCCGGGTGGCACCGCTCCGGAGATACTTCGGGCTGACGAAGATTGGCACCCGATCGCCGCACGCTGGCATGCCTCGCTGGCGGAGTCTGGGTAGTCCGCGTTCTACAAAGCGTCAGGTTCGTTACCAGAGGGCGCGGCCTGACTCCAGGTAGCGTGGCTTCCCGGTAGTGAGCGCTTCGAGGGTCTGGGTAACCCGGTCACGTATACGTGGACGCAAAGCGGCTACCGCTTCCTCTGACGTGAAGAAGGCACATGCGGAGAGTTCGGAATCGTGGGGACGAAGCGCCGACGCTTCGGATGAACTCAGTTTCCCACCGTCGAATATAATGACGATCTGATCGTCCCATGGTCCGTGTGGTGGGTCCCAATCCACGGACAAGATTCCTAGCAGTCGCGGCTGAATTCCGAGTTCTTCGAGCAACTCGCGTCGCGCTGCCTCTATAGGTGCTTCATTCGCTTCTACCATACCGCCGGGGAGATCCCAGCCTTCCTTGTAGGTAGGATTCACCAGTAGAATTCTCCCTGACTTATCACGCAAAATAACATCTGCCGCGACGCGCTTACGTGCTTGCTTCGCATTCCCCTCGGCGAGATATGCTTCCCATTCGGCGGTACCAGGCTCCGGGTGAGTCGTCATGGCGTTTCCCCTACAGTGTCTAGCGAGACGATACCTGCCAGTAGCAGACTTCTTTGCCGATTGACCATTAGAAGAGAGTCCAGTAGACCAGCTACCGGGGCCTCAGCCTTGAACGGATGAAGAGCGTCTGCCAGGTCAGCAAGTTGCTGCGTGATACGCAGAGAACCCAAAGCGCGGCAAGATTCGAGGAGTTCATTCCCGATCGTGCATGCTACGTCCAAGTCACCCATCTTCGCCCTAATTACGGCCAGGGAGATCTGCCCGAATGCTCTGCTGCGCGCCCGGTCCCCACTACGCAGGGCAACAGCTTGCTCGGCTTTTCGAGCTGCTGCCGAATATTGGCCGAGATCTTGCAGACAAAGCGCCTCTTCGATGGCAAGAGAAGCCATGTCGAACTCACTGATCCAGACTGATGGAGGTTCGCAGGGCATACGTGTAAGGAATTCCGCAGACGCATCGATCGCCCGACGGGAAGCGGCTTCATGGCCCGTCCGAGCCAATGCACGGCCTTCCATGGCATGGAGTCGAGCAGTAAGTGCAGGGATGAATGGTCCGGCCTTCATGGCTTCTTGTCCGGACCGCGCAAGTGTCACGGCTTCGTGCGAGTGATCCATTTGCAACGCCAGGTGACTCATGCTGGCCAGGATGTGAGACCCCAGGGCATGGTCCGAACCAGCTTGAGCAAAGGGAAGGGCGTGCTCGAAATGCCGTCGCGCCCGCAGGCCTTGGCCCGAATCATGTGCCATCCAACCGGCCATTTCCGTTAATGCAGCAGCCGCCATAAACGTCTCCGCAGTACTGCCTACATTCTCGGCTCCGAAGATCCTAGGCGCCACGCTATTATTGAGATAATGCGTTACGGCGCCGTAGAGATGTCCCCCGCCAAGCTGGCGATCTGCCATCCGAAACGAATCCATAGCGGCCCTGTCACTGTTCCAGCGACCTGGTAAAGTAAATCCCGAACTGGTTTGTGTAACGGTGAGGTGGACCGGAAGATTCGTTACCGGTCGAGCATCTGGCCTGCACTCTCCCATAGTCTCAACGCTGATGCGGTCCATGCCGGTTGATTTTGGCAACCCCTCCCATGGGCGAGGTGGCACGCCCAGCATGTCGCCGGGAATGCCGAAGCCATCGGCAACACGTTCGATCACTTGTTGGCCGCGCACGCCACGGACACCCCGGATGATGTCGCTCACGCGGGAACTCGTCATCTTGCCGATGGCGGCGGCCATGGCCGCATGGCTTGAGCCTGTACGCCTGTTGACGAGGCGGAAAATCTCCCGGAAGTTGCGAGTGGCGCATGCCCGTTGCATGACCTCACTCCGCAGCAGCGTGTCAGGAATCGTCAGCGGATAGCCAGCGCGTTGAATCTCGCGTTCGTCCATGGGCCACCTCAGGGACGGAAGTGACCTCCCCAGGGTAGCCCCAGGTTCCCCGCAATGGGGTTCCCCAAAGTGGCTTGCGGGGTTCCCCGTTCGCGGTTCTCTCGGACCTCTGCCGCCTCGAAACTCATGGCACACGTGCAACGCGCCCAGCAGGGTGCCCCCGCGACGGGCGAACGTCCGGGGGCGCGGACCACCTGCACACCTGAGAGGAAGGACAGGCAGCCGTGCGCAAGAGTAGCCACGGTCACCCGAACGTGGGGACGCTGGTACGAGATACGGCCACCGACCGCCTGGGCAGCTACATGGGCCGGGGTGGACCATGCCTCATGCTCAGGGCCCAACATGGTGGCAAGGAATGGCAGGCACGCCCGGAAGGCCTTCGCCCGGCAGAGGTGAGCCGTGCCTGAGCACGAAGTCTCCGAACACCCCCGCGCCGCTGACCTTGAGCAACTTCAAGCGGCGTACCTCATGCACCGGGCCGAGTGCCAGACGTGCACGCCCGCCCAGTCGTGCGACATAGCGCGACGGCTGGAAAACGTGCGGCGTGCGGCAGGGGCGTCATGAGCGCGAACTGTGAGGAGTGCGCGCGCCTGGAGCGCGAGAAGCAAGAGGCGCGTCAGGCGGGGGACCTGAGCAAGGTCACCGACTGTGCCGTGTTACTCAAGCGCCACCCCGACCACAGCAAGAGGAGCGCCCTCTCCGGAAGGGGGCGGGCATGAACCGGGCCACGTACCGTTTCCGTGAGTTCCGGCTCATCCCGGACACTGAGCCTGACGCCGAACCGATCACATTCGCCATGCAGTGCGCGGTGTGCGAGCAGACCGGGGAGCCCAGCGACGAGCGGGCCCCCGCGCACGCGTGGGCGACCGGCCACCTGAAGGCGCACCCGGAGCACTTCACCTACCGGGAGATCATCATTCGCCCCTGCCGGTTCGAACCGGGAGCGTGGCAGTGACACGGACCATCCTTAAAGGCACGGACCTGGTGCTCAGCGCTGAACGCGCGCAGGGAGCGCCGGACGGGATCTATCACGCCGAGTGCATGACCTGCCCCGCCACGTCGGGGCGGGTGGACAGCGCCCCCGGACCCGTAGCGCGCTGGGCCATCCTCCACACCCAGCAACAGGGGCTGAACCATGGTCAGTTCCTCGTAACCGTTGAGCGTCACTGGCGCGTGGACCCCATACGCCCCCGGGACGGACACGGCACGGCCACGCTGACCCAGACCCGCAGCGCCAGCACCGCCGACCGGACGCCCGCCACGCACCGCGCCCCCGGACGCTGGGGCGCCTGCTGGCAACGCGTCGTGGCATGGCCGGGGCGATTCGCCGGGCCGCTGGTCCTGACCACGTTCATCGTGGCCGCCGCACTCGGCGGCTACCTCATCGGAACCGGCCAGGACACCGGCTGAGCTGCTGATGGAGCCCGCACGGCCGGGGATGCTCCCCCGTAGCCTCCGGCCGCGCGGGATCGGTGGCGCTCCCGACCGGACAAGCCCCGAGCCCGATGGGCAGACGTGCCCACGCCGAGCGGACGCCCTCAGGCTCCCGCCCCGGTCCCCCCTTCACTGGAGTGCCGCGCACCAGGCGGTGAGAGCGCCACCAACCAGCCCCGCCCCCGGCTGGTCACGATCGGGGGCGGGGCGCTTCCATGCCCGCTGACCTGCCGGTATGCTCCAGAACACTTACTTACGAGCATCGAGGCTCCCCGAAACTGGGACTCCGCCCCAGACCTCGGGGCCCAGAGGCAAAGTCCCGCCACGCGACGGAGCCGCATATCGATGCTTTCCCCTCTCCGCCCCTTCCCGTTACCAAGGGCTTCTCCCCTGGATCCCCCCGGGGGCGACGAGTCGACCGCCGCCGCGATTAGCTCACCGCCCAGGGCGCCGACCACGCCACCTGCGGCGCGATGCCCGAGCCACTGACCGGTGAGCAGGCGGACATCCGTGCACATTCGGGTCGTCCGGCCGGAGTCTGGGGCGGAGCCCCAGTTGTGGGAAGGGACGGGTAGGGGAAAGAACCACCGGTCCCCACCTAACCGACCAGCGCCCCACCATCCACCGGCAGCACGACCCCCGTGGTGTACGCCGCCTCCGCCCTGGCGAGCTGCGTGATCCAGAAGGCGACCTCCTCCGGTCGGCCCAACCGCCCCAGCGGCACATGCTCGATCAAGGTCGTCCGCAGTGCGTCGATCTGTTCGGCGTCGAGCCCCTGGTGATGCCCGATCCCGGTGGCGATGGGGCCGGGGGCGACACCGGCGACGCGCACCCCGCGCGGGGCGAGTTGGACGGCCCAGCTGCGGGTCAGCGTGTCCAGGGCGGCCTTCAGCGCGGCGTACAGCTCCGTGCCGGGGGGGGGGGGGGGGGGCGCCGCCCCCCCCCCGCCCCCCCCCCAGAGTAGAAAACACCCCCACCACCCCACCCCCC
>NZ_JBHYVB010000181.1:6879-10263 GCF_042750115.1 Streptomyces sp. NPDC059455 | reverse complement strand
GCGCCCCGCGCGCGGGTGAGAGGGCGCGGCAGCCCGCGCGCGCGCTGCGCGCCCGCGCCGGCCGCGGCGCGGCCGGCGCCCCGGCCCCCCCCACGCCGTACTGACGTTGATCACGACACCCGCGTTCTCGCTCAGCCGCGGGAGCGCGGCCTGGGTGAGGTACATCGGGGCGAGCAGATTGACGGCCAGCATCTCCTCGACGGCTTCCCGCCGGATGTCCCCGAGGGGCGTCTGCCGGACCACGGCGGCGTTGTTGACCAGCACATCGATGCGGCCGAACGCCTCCATCGCGGTGTTCACGATCAACTCGGCGGCGCCGGGGGCCGAGACGTCGGCCGTCAGCGGCCGGATGTCCGGGGCGTCGGCGGCCGTCTCGGCGAGCCGGGCCGCCGTACGGCCGACCACCAGGACCTGGGCGCCCTGCTCGGCGAAGGTCCGCGCGGTGACCCGCCCGATCCCCGTGCCCCCGCCGGTGACGATCACTGCTCTGCCGGAAAAGTTCGCTGCTGTCATGTTGGTCATGACGATGCACCGTAAACATTGACGCCCGCGTGAATGTCAACCCCGGCGGCCCTCGGGTCGCTCATCGGGGTGCCGGGCCGCATATCCTGGGCGGGTAGATCCACACCACCCTTCCGGAGCGACCCTTGTACTTCACCGATCGCGGTATCGAGGAGCTGGAGCAGCGGCGCGGCAATGAGGAGGTCACCTTCGAGTGGCTCGCCGAGCAGCTGCGGACGTTCGTCGACCTGAACCCGGACTTCGAGGTCCCGGTGGAGCGGCTGGCGACCTGGCTGGCCCGGCTCGACGAGGAGGACGACGATGTCTGAGGGTGACGACGTCTGAGGGTCACGACGTCTGACGGCAGCTTCCGAGGCGGCGTGAAACGCGGCGTGAGACCCGGCGTAAGACAGCGTCTGCCGGGCGCCGCGGCCCTACCGGCCGCCCCTCACGCCACCACCGGCCCCCGCCCCGGCGCCCCCGCCTCGTGGTCCAGCCGGGGGTCGGACACCAGCACCGCCTGCTGGAGCCGCTGGAGCTTCGCCGAGGGCTCGAGCCCCAGTTCCTCCGTCATCGCCATCCGCAGCCGCTGGTAGACCGTCAGGGCGCGGGTGCGCTGGCCGGAGCGGTGGAGGGCGAGCATGTACTGACCGTGCAGGCCCTCGTGGAAGCGGTGCTCCACGACCAGCGAGGCGAGGTCGCTCAGCACCTCCAGATGGCTGCCGAGCCGCAGCCGGGTCTCGATGCCGCGCTCGGTGACCGTGAGCCGGGACTGCTCCAGCCGGGCGACCTCCGCCTGCAGCGGTCGCCCGTGCGGGGTGACGTCAACCAGGGCCGGGCCCTGCCAGAGGGCCAGCGCCCGCCGGAAGGAGGTGTCCGCCGTCCGTTCGTCGCCGGCCTCCAGGGCGCCTTCGCCCTCGGCGACGAGGTGGCGGTACTCGTGGACGTCGAGTTCGCCCGGGCTCACCACCATGGCGTAGCCCCCGGGCCGGGTCTGCAGCACATCCCGGGTGACGGCGGCCGAGGACATCCCCAGCCCCTCGGCGAGCAGTTTGCGCAGATGCAGGATGTACGTCTGGAGCGTGGTCAGCCCGGTGCGCGGCGGCTGATCGCCCCACAGTTCGGCCATCAGCGACTGCACCGGCACCATCCGGCCCGCGTTGAGCAGCAGCAGGGACAGCACCTTGCGCGGCTTCATCGCGCTGGGCACTCCGGACCGGGCGCCGAGGCCGAGTGTCAGCGGTCCCAGCACGCTCACCCGCATGGGTGGCACCTCTCTTCGGGCTTCATGGGCGGTACGCACGGACGAGCAGGTCGGCGGCGCTCTCGCAGACGGCCGCGGCCTCGTCCTCGGCGAGCGGGCGGGTGCCGTACATCGACTGGTACAGCCCCTGTTGGATGATCAGGGCCACGAACTGGCAGGCGGCGGTGGCCGGTTCGGGCACGCTCAGCTCGCCGCTGCCGGTGCGCCGGCCGAGCATCTCGGCGAGGTACTTCACCAGCTGCTGGGGCTCCCCCTCCGCGCACGCGGGGCGCAGCGAGGGGTGGCGGGCGACCTCGGCGATGACCAGGCGGCGCAGCGCGGAGGCCCGTGCGTCGAGCAGTACGGCGAGCACCCGGTGGCCGAAGGCGAGCAGCGCGGTGCGGGCGTCGCCGTGGTCGTACGCCTCGGGGGCCCCGGCGGCGTCCGGCCCGAGGGCGTGCGGGGAACCGGCGGCGAATCCGGCCGCCACCCGCTCCCGCTCCTCCTCGACGGCGGCGATGAACAGCCGCTCCTTGTCGCCGAAGTGGTTGTAGACGGTCTGTTTGGACACGCGGGCCTCGTCCGCGATGACGTCCACGCTGGCCCGGTCGTACCCCTCGCGCAGGAAGACGGCCACCGCCGCCTCCAATATCGCCTGGCGCTTGGCGGGCTGGGGGCCCGCGGGCCGTCCCGCCGCGCCGCGCCGGGGACCGCTGTCCGTCCGCAACGGCCCAACCTCCTCGCTCCAAGCCGGTCTTGCCCTCGATGGACTTGTGAGTCTAGCCTTCATTTGCCGCGGTGGACTAGCCCGTCTAGTCCAATTAATTCATCGGCGGATCACGTCGTTTCACCATCGCTTCACAAGGAGAGCTCCATGAGCGCACCGGAGAGCAGCGGGGCCCTGAGCCCTCTCACCCTGGCGCCGGAGGCGCAGCGGCAGCTGTTCCTGGAGGCCCGTACGGCCAACACCTTCACCGATGAGCCGGTGACGGACGAGCAGGTCCGCGCGATCCACGAACTGGTCAAGTACGCGCCCACCTCGATGAACCAGCAGCCGCTGCGGGTGGTGCTGGTGCGTTCGGAGGAGGCGCGCGCCCGGCTGGTGACGCTGATGACGGGGCGGAACCAGGAGAAGACGGCCAAGGCCCCGCTGGTGGCGGTGCTCGCCGCGGACCTGGACTTCCATGAGGAGCTGCCGCGGCTGGTGCCGTTCATGGAGAACCCGCAGGCGTTCTTCGCCGACCCCGAGGCCCGGGAGGGGTCGGCGCGGTTCAACACCGCGCTCCAGGTGGGCTACTTCATCCTGGGCGTGCGCGCCGCGGGGCTCGCCGCCGGGCCCATGATCGGCTTCGACCACGCGGCCGTCTCCAAGGAGTTCTTCGAGGACGGGCGGCACTCGGCGGTCTGTGTGGTCAACATCGGCAAGCCGGGTCCGGACGCCTGGATGGGGCGGCTGCCGCGCCTGGAGTACGAAGAGGTCTTCCGCACGGTCTGAGGTCTGAGACCTGAGGTCTGAGACCTGAGACCTGACGGGGCGCGCGGGCCCCGCGCGCGCGCGCCGCGGGCGGGGCGGCGGCGGGCGCGGGGCCGCCGCCCCAGGCCCCGGAGGGTGAAGCCGAGGAGGAGGCGGAGGCGACGGT
>NZ_JBHYVB010000181.1:0-6869 GCF_042750115.1 Streptomyces sp. NPDC059455 | reverse complement strand
TCAGCGCGCGCGCGCGCGCCCCCCGCGCCGCGCCCGCGGCGCCGCGCCCCCCCCCCCCCCCCCGGCCTGTATGCGATTCCGGTCAGCTCTCGATCAGTTCGTGGAACGCCACGGTGTCGAAGATGTCCTCCATCCTCGTCGCCCTGCCGTCCCGCATCGTCCACGAGTGGACGAAGTCCAGCGTCACGGTCCTGCCGCTCCGCGAGGTCACCTCGCGGGTGCCGAAGACCACGACCCGGTCGCCCTGTTCGATGAACTCCTCCGGCGCGAGCTTCATCCCGCCCAGCACCGTCGGCACATGGGCGAGGAACTCCTTGATCCCGGCATGGCCCAGCTTGGTGCCGCCGAGCCCGTACTTGGCCATCCCCTCCGGATGCACCCACTCCACATCGGGGTGCATGCCCGAGAGGATCCCCTCGATGTCGCGGTCGCGGAAACCCGCGTAGCAGGCGCGGATGGCCTCGATGTTCGGTGATGCCATGGTGGTCGCCACTCCTCAGACGGCGGTGTGCCGCGGCTCAAGACGGAAGGTGTTCGGGGTGGAGCGCCTGGAGCGTACGCCGTACGCCCTCGCGCCACGGCACCCGGCAGGGGCCGGTGAGCTCCCGCCGCTTCGTGGGGTCGAAGTGGTACGTCTCCCGGGTGACCTCGCTCGGGACGAGCCGGGCGGTGACCCCGGTGAGCTCCTCCAGGTGGCGCACGCAGTCGGTCATCCCGACCGCCTCGTCCCCGCCCCAGTTGACCAGCGTGGCCGGGGTCGACGCCGCCTGCCACAGATGGGGGACATGGGCGATGAGATCGTCGGTGTGGAGGAGGGAGCACCAGTTCTGGCCCTCCATGGGCACCGGTATCGGCTCGCCCGCGAGCATCCGCTTGAAGTAGAGCATCGGCACCCCGCCGTAGCCGCCGGGGCCGTAGGCGATGTTGAGCCGGGCGATGGTCGTCGGCAGGTTCAGCACCTGGGCGAACGCCCGTGCCGCGCCCTCCGCGGCGATCTTGCCCACCGGGTAGGCGGGCAGCCAGTCGGCCACCCCGTCCACGGGGTCGTCCTCGGTGTACGCGTGGTCGAGGGTCTGCCGCTTGTAGAGCGCCCCGGTGGAGACGAAGAGGAACGCCTCCGCCGTCCGGCAGTGGGACATCAGCCGGCCGGTGGCCACCGAGTTGACCTCGATGGCCGCGTTGACGTCGCCATCCTCACCGCGGCGCACCGCCGAGTGGAAGACATGGGTGAAGTCGTCGGGCAGCCCCTCGTACGCCGCCTCGCGCGGATCGTTCATGTCCCAGTGGAATGTGGTGATCCCCTGGTCGTTCAGCTCCTTCTCGACACCGGGGGTGCCGAACCGGCCCAGGCACCACACCTCGTTGCGCCCGGCCAGCGCCTCGGCCACCGGCCGGGCGACCTGTCCGGTGCCGCCGGTGACCAGGATCTTCTTGCCTTCCACCCTGCTCTTCTCCTTGTGCCTGGCCCTGTCGGGTCCTGTGCCCGGCCCTGTCGGGTCCTTGTGCCTGGCCCTGTCGGGTCCTTGTGCCTGGCCCTTACGGACCTACGACCGGTCCGCGGTCCGGGCCCGGTCGGTGTCGTCCAGCGCACGGTCGAGTTCCCTGCGCAGAACCGCCTGGAAGGCCGCGACATGCCGCGGGCCCATCAGTGTGTAGTGCTCACCGGGTACGTCCAGATACCGGTTGGGCTCGGTGGTGTAGTCGTCCCACCGGCGCAGCTCGTTCGCCAGCCAGTCCTCCTTGGTGCCGCGCAGCGGGATCGCGTAGAAGACCGTCATGGACCGGGTGGTGCCGCTGGGGTGGTAGTCGCGGCCCAGGGTGGTGAGGCCATGGGCCAGCTCCGCCCAGGCGGTGAACTTGTCCAGGTCCAGGTCGAGTTCGTCCAGCCGGGCCGGCGGGGCGATCCGCAGCAGATGCGCGAGCTGCTCCTCCTGGGACAGCGGGCGCAGTTCGGCGGGGAGGTCGAGCGACTGCTTCTTGTTGATCAGGTCGAGGAAGAAGGCGAGGTTGGTCGCGGTCTCGATGAAGTCGAGCTCGTCCATGCGGTACTTGATGTGCGGCGGAAGGTTGAAGCTGCCGACGAAGTCGACCCGTTCGCCCTGGGCCTCGAGCGCCTTGGCGATCTCGAAGGCCACGGCGCCGCCGTAGGAGTATCCGGCGACGGCGTAGGGGCCGTGCGGCTGGCGGGCGCGGATGGCCTCCACATAGCACTCCACCATCTCCTCGAAGCTGGTGAAGGGCTTCTCGCCCTCGTTGAAGCCCCGGGCGCGCAGCGCGTGGAACGGCCGGTCGCCGACGAAGTACTTGGCGAGGTTGACGAAGACCAGGACCTCGCCGACGCCGGGGTGGACGCAGAACAGCGGGGTCTTCTCGCCGCCGGTCTGGAGCGGTACGACCGGGTCGTACACCGCGGCGCCGGGCGCGCCGCCGCCGTCGAGCCGGGTGGCGAGCTGCCGTACCGACGGCGCCGTGAGCACCGCGATGACCGGCAGGTCCGCGACGCCCAGGCGCCGGTGGACCTGGCGCCGCAGCCGCAAGATGTCCAGCGAGGTGCCGCCCAGGTCGAAGAAGCTCGCGGTGGCGCTGATCCGCTCCGGGGTGGTGTCGAACATCTCGGCGTAGATCTCGGCGAGGATCCGCTCGGTCTCGCCCTCGGGCGGAGTGTGGCCGCCGAGCCGGCGGGTGGTCAGCTCCGCGACCCGCTCGATGACGTCGTCGTATCCGCCGGACTCCAGGCGCCGGCGCATCCGGCGGCGCAGCGTCTTGCCGAGGCTGGTCTTGGGGAAGGCGTCCTTGGGCAGCGGCAGGATGAGGAAGGGCCGGAAGCCCCAGTGGATCACGACGGTGGAGCGCACCGCGGTGATCATGCGGTGCAGCCCGGCCTCGTCGTCGTCCGCCACTTCGGGGCTGACGGCGATGACCAGCTGCTCGGTGTCGCTGCCGGGGCGGCGGGTCGGGAACGCCGCGACATAGCCGCCCGCGACGTCGTCGAGCTGCTCCAGGGCGGCCTCTATCTCATGGCTGAAGTAGTTGACGCCATTGACGATGACGCTGTCCTTGCTGCGGCCGACGCGGGTCAGCCGACCCTCGTCGATCCGGCCCAGGTCGCCGCTGCGGAACCAGCCGTCGGGGGTGAAGGCTTCCTCGGTGGCCTCGTCGTTGTTGTAGTAGCCGGGGGTGATCATCGGGCCGCTGAGCTGCAGCTCGCCGATCTCGCCCGCGGGCAGTGCCCGGTGGTCGTCGTCGGCGACCCGGATCCGCAGCCCCTCGACGGGGGTGCCGAGGTTGGCGAACTCCTGGCCCGCGTCGGTGGCCGGGAACGCGCGGTTGTAGATGCTGCCCGCACAGGTCTCCGTCATGCCGAAGGCGGGCCAGAGCGCGGCCTCCCGCAGACCGTACGGGGCGTAATGCGCCAGGAATGCCTCGCCGGTCGCGACGACATTCGCCTCACCGCCGCTGACGATATGGCGCAGCGCACTCAGATCGAGCCCTTCACCGCCCGCCGATATCTCCTCCGCTATCTCATGGACGGAGGAATTGAGCGGGCCGAGGAGGAAGTTCGGCGTAAAGGTCATCGTGACTTTGTGGCGGGATATTATCCGCAGAAACAGCAGCGGTTCCTCGAGAATGACCGCGGCTTCCGCATGCAATTGCTCGGCGCCTACGTACAGCGGCAGCATATGCGCTTCCAGAAGCGCGGCCACATGGTCGTAGGAAATCCAGTTGAAGGTGGTGTCGGCGGCCGTGAGCCGCTGCTTTCCCGCCTTACCGGCCATCGACGCCAGGATATTTCCATGGGTCAGCATGACCGCTTTGGAATTCCCGGTGGAACCGGAGGTCAGCACCAGCAGGGCGAGGTCGTCCGGGGCCGCGGAATGCACGGCCGGCGACTGCCCGCGCTCGGCGCCGGAGGCGCCCTCGGCCTCCCGCAACTCCTCCACGACGGCCACCGCGAGCCCGGACACCTCGGGCAGCTCGGCCCGCGTCGCCTCGGTGGTCACCAGCAGCGGGCCGTCCAACAGCTGGTTGACGTGGGTGAGTTGGGCGGCCCAGCGGGCCGGGTCGCCGGAGATCGGCACCATCGGGCAGGGCACGAAGCCGCCCAGCAGACAGGCCCAGAGGACGGTCAGGAATTCCGGCTGGCGGTCCAGCAGCAGGGCCACCTTGTCCTTCGGCCGCAATCCCCGGTCGCGGAGTGCGGAGAGAAGCCCGAGCGCCGATTCCAGAAGTTCCGGATAAGGCTGCCGCACGGATTCACCCGCGGTGGGGCCGACCAGATAGCGCACCCCCGAATGGGCATGGTCGCGCGCCGCCCGCAACAACAGCCGGGCAACCGAGTTCGGCTCCGCGTCCTCCTGTGATACCGAGGTATTCAAGGGTTGTGACCTCATTCCCCCCACGGCCCCTCTTCCTTCCCGATTCTGAGGCCACGAAGGTAACAGTCCCGAACATATGTCTCCATGACGCTCTACCAGGACTCTAGCGAAGCTCTAGCGGAAATTCCCAGGCCGGAGGAGTTTCTTCAAAAAGTGCGATTCAGCCCACAGAGAAACGATGGCTGCGCCATGCATCTTCCACCTCCTCGTCCGATTGTGCACGGACGCGGGACCGGATCGAGGCCGGATGAGGGCCGCGGCATCGGGGTCGGATCGGGGCCGCATCAGGGCCGGACCAGGGCGGGGCCGGGCTTGACTCCGCGCGTCCGCGATATATCGTGTTGCGCAGGAGACACGATATGTTGCGTCCAGATGGCGCGTCGCACGTCCAGCCAGGGGAGGCCAGGGATGTCAGCCCGATCACAGTGGTCGATCAACGCGCCACAGAAGCTCACCCTCGACGACCCGGTGTCCGCGCTCGACATCCAGATCGCGGGCGGCACGGTCAATGTCGTCGGCGCCGCCCCCGGCCCCGCCCGCCTCGAGGTCTCGGAGATCGACGGCCCGCCGCTGAAGGTCACCCACATCGACGGCACCCTGAGCGTCGGCTACGACGACCTCCCCCGGAAGGGCTTCCGCAAGTGGCTCGGGCACTACACCCGCACCGCCCATATCACCCTTACCGTGCCTATCGGCACCAGCGCCACCGTCGGCGTGGTCGGGGGCTCCGCCGTGGTCTCCGGACTGTCCGGCCGTGCCGAACTGCGCGGTGTCTCCGGCGACTTCACCCTGCTCGGGCTGACCGGCTCGGTCCAGGCCGACACCGTATCCGGCCGGGTCGAGGCCCAGGCCGTCACCGGCGATCTGCGGTTCCACTCCGTCTCCGGCGACCTCACCGTGATCGAGGGCTCCGGGCCCTCGGTGCGGGCCGAGTCGGTCAGTGGCGACATGGTGCTCGACCTGGCGCCCGCCCCCAAGTGCTCCGACGTCTGCCTCACCACCGTCTCCGGTGAGATCGCCATCCGGCTGCCGCACCCCACCGACGCGGAGGTGGAGGCCAACACGGCCAGCGGCTCGGTCTCCAACGGCTTCGACGATCTGCGGGTCACCGGCCAGTGGGGCGCCAAGAGGATCACCGGCCGGCTCGGCACGGGCAATGGCAGCCTCAAGGCCACCACCGTCTCGGGCGCCATCGCGCTGCTGCGCCGTCCGCCGTCCGAGGACGACACGGACACGGACACGGACACCACCGACGGCACCCAGGGAAAGGTCCTCTGATGCCCCCCGTATTCGCCCACGGCCGACTGCGCCTGTATCTGCTCAAGCTGCTCGACGAGGCGCCGCGCCACGGCTATGAGGTCATCCGCCTGCTGGAGGAGCGGTTCCAGGGACTGTACGCGCCCTCGGCCGGCACCGTCTACCCGCGGCTGGCCAAGCTGGAGGCCGAGGGGCTGGTCACCCACACCACCGAGGGCGGCCGCAAGGTCTACTCCATCACCGACGCCGGGCGTGCCGAACTGGCCGACCGCAGCGGTGAGCTGGCCGATCTGGAGCTGGAGATCCGCGAGTCGGTCGCCGAACTCGCCGCCGAGATCCGGGAGGACGTCCGCGGCTCCGCGAGCGATCTGCGGCGGGAGATGCGCGAGGCGGCCCAACAGGCCCGCGCCTCCGGCGGCGCCCAGGACAAGCAGGCCCCGTGGGAGGGGGCGTGGGGCGACAAGGAGACCTGGCGGCAGGCGAAGGAGGAGATGCGGCGCGCGAAGGAGGAGTGGAAGGAGCAGGCGCGCCGGGCCAAGGAGGAGAGCCGGCGGGCCCGCCAGGACGCCCAGCGCGCCCGTAAGCAGGCCAGGGACGCGCAGGACTTCGCGCGCGAGGAGGTCCAGCGGATCGCCCGGCGGGTCCAGGAGCAGACGCAGGAGCACATCCGGGCGGGCGACTGGCAGCGGGCGGTGCGCGAGGGGCTGGCCGAGGTGTCACGCGGTATGGGCCGGATCTCCCGGCCGGGCACCTCGCGCTCGGACTGGGGCTGGGGCTGGGACGACGAGACGTCCGGGCCGGATGTCAGGGTCGAGCGGGTGGACATGACGAAGCCGGAGGGCGACCGCGAGGAGGAGCCGACCGCTGAGGACGGTGAGCCGACCGCTGAGGACAGTGGCGGCGGCTCGGCCGGGGTGCGGGAGCCCGAGTGGGCCAGGGACTTCGCCCCCTCCGGCGCCCCCGCCCGCGACCTGGAGCGGCTGCTCGACCGGTTCCGGGACGACGTTCGCGACGCGTCCCGCGACCACGGGGTGACGGACGCGCAGCTGGCCGAGGCCCGCCGCCATCTGGGGGCGGCCGCGGCGCGGATCAGCGGGCTGCTGCGGGGGGATCGGGCGTAGGGGATGTCCGGCGGGTGGTGACGCCTGCGGCGGGCTGTTCCCCTCCCCTCCCCGCCCCTTCCCGAAACTGGGGCTCCGCCCCAGACCCCGGACCGGCTCCGCCGCGTGGTGGGGC
>NZ_JBHYVB010000180.1:23822-24072 GCF_042750115.1 Streptomyces sp. NPDC059455 | reverse complement strand
GCCCCAGACCCCGGGGTCCAGGGGCGAATCCCCTGCCACGCGGCGGAGCCGCATATCGGTGCCGCGGGAACGGGCGGGGAGGGGAAGGATCCGCCGGACGCCCCGTAGCCCGCTCATCCGCGGCACGCCCCCGGGCACGGCCGCGACCTCACAACGGCCTTCGGCCGCCCACAGCGTCGGGGGGGGGGGGCCGGGCGCGGGGGGGGCGCAGGCGCGCGCGCGGCGCCCGGAGCGCGGCTGTGTGGCTCGG
>NZ_JBHYVB010000180.1:18151-23812 GCF_042750115.1 Streptomyces sp. NPDC059455 | reverse complement strand
TACTGGTCGGCGCGAGTTTCTGGTGGGTGGTCGTGTTTTTGTTAATACACCTCCCGTTCGGTGGGGGGGGGGGGGGGGGCCCCCGCACCCCCCCCCACCTCCGCGCCCCCCCGCCGCGCCCCCCGGGGGGGGGGCGCACCTCACCCACCGTCACCATCACAGCCATGGAGGCATCGGCATGTCCAGCAATCCGTCCCCCGGCGTCACGACGGCGTTCCTCTTCCCCGGACAGGGCGGCTTCGACGGCGAGGCGCTCCGCCGCGCCAAGGAGCGCCATCCCCAGATCGGCCGGGTCTTCGAGCGGCTCGACACCGTGACCGAGGAGCTCTACGGCAGCCGCATCTCCGAGGTGCTCTTCGGCGAGCGCAAGGCCGATCTGCGCGATCTGCTCGACAACGACCCGTGGGCCTCCCAGGTCGCCATCTACGGCGCCGGTCTGGCCGCCTACGAGATCCTCGCCGCCCAGGGCGTGGCCCCCGACGTGCTGGCCGGGCACAGCCTCGGCGAGATCACCGCCCTGGTGGCGGCCGGGGCCTTCTCGGTCGAGGACGGGGTCCGGATCGTCGCCCAGCGCGTCGCCGTGATCGAGCGGCACGGCGGGGTCGACGGCCGCATGGTGGCCCTGGCCGCGAGCGCCGAGCGCACCCGCAAGCTGCTGGAGCTGGTGGACGAGCCGCTGCTGGCCGTCGCCACCGAGAACCACGACGAGCAGACCGTGGTCAGCGGCCCCGCCGGGATCCTGGACCGGGTCGTGGCGATCGCCGGGCAGCTGGACGTGGGCGCCATCGAGATCGACACCCCCTTCCCCTTCCACACCCCGGCGCTCGCCCCCGCCGCCCCCGAGTTCGCCGCGTACGTACGGAAGCTGGACCAGCGTCCGCTGAACCGCCCGGTCTACTCGCCGATCCTGCAGCGCTACTACGAGCCGGGCGACGCCCTCGCCGATCTGCTGGCCGAGCACTTCACCCGGCCGGTGCGGTTCGCCGCCGCCGTACGGCACCTGCGGGAGACCGGCGCCGAGGTGTTCGTGGAGGCGGGCGGGCGCGCCGCGCTCTCCAAGCTGGTCGCCAAGGTGACCGACGGCTCCGCGGCGCGGTCGCTGCCCACGCTGGCCGTGACCGGCGGCCGGCTCGCGCTCGACGGAACCCTCGACGCGCTGCGCGAGGCCGGTCTGGCGGCGCCCGAGCGGGGCGGGCTCGCCGAGCTGCTGGCCCCCTCGGTGCCGGCGGACGTCTTCGCGGCGTACTGGAGCGAGCACGGCCACATGGTGCTGGAGCTGGTCCGCACCGAACTGGATGCCTTCCGCAAGTCCACCGAGGGCGGCGGCGCCGAGCCCGAGCCGGAGCCCGCGGCCGCCGTCGGGCCGGAGCCCGCCACCCAGGCCGCTCCCGCGTCCGCCCCGGAGGCCCCGGCGGCCCCCGCGTCCGGTGCGCCGGCCGACGGGTACGGCCGCGACCAGCTCTTCGGGGAGCTGCGGACCCTCTACGCCGAGGCGCTCGAATACCCCGAGGACGTCTTCGAGGACGAGGTGCAGCTGGAGGCCGAGCTGGGCGTCGACTCCGTCAAGCAGGTCGAACTCCTGTCCAGGGTCTCGAGCCGCTACGGGCTGCCGCCGCGCGAGTCCGGCTTCCGGCTGGCCACCTACAACACCATGGGCAAGATCACCGACTTTGTGCTCCAGCAGCTCAACGACCAAGGGGCCCACGCACCGGCCTCCGCCACGGGCTGAAGCGCCCCCTCGTCGCAGAAGGAGTCAATCGTTCCCATGAAAGACCTCACGGGGAAGGTGGCCCTGGTCACCGGGGGTTCCAAGGGCGTGGGCAAGGCGATCGCGCGGACCCTCGCGGCCCGCGGCGCCGATGTCGTCCTCAACTACTTCCACTCGCACGACCAGGCCAAGCGCACCAGGGACGAACTGGTGGCAAGCGGCGGCCGGGTCGAGCTCGCCCGGGCCTCGGTGGCCCGGCAGGAGCAGGTCGACCGGATGTTCGCCGAGATCGAGGAGCGCCACGGGCGGCTGGACATCCTGGTCAACAGCGCCGCCAACGGGGCTCTGCTGCCCCTGGCCGAGGTGACCGACGAGGACATCGCCAAGGCCATTGACACCAACTACAAGGGCGGACTGCGCTGCGCCCGCGCCGCGGCCGCGCTGATGGCGCGGGGCGGCGGCGGGTCGATCGTCACCGTCTCGGCGCTCGGCGGCTCGCAGATGGTGATGGCCAACTACTCGGCCTGCGCCCCCGCCAAGGCGGCCGCCGAGGCGGCCACCCGCTATCTCGCCGTGGAGTACGCCCCGCTGGGCATCCGGGTGAACACCGCCTCGGCCGCCATGCTGGAGAGCGAGGTCGCGGACAAGTTCCCCCGGGCCCGGGAGATGCAGGAGGTGATCGCCAGGGCGACCCCCTTCGGACGGCTGGGTACCCCGGAGGAGTTCGCCGACGTCGTCGCCTTCCTGGCCTCCGACGCCTCGCGGTGGATCACCGGACAGGTGGTGCTCGCCGACGGGGGACTGACGCTGGGCGCCGCCCTCATGTCGCCGCCCGCCGCGGCCCCCGTACGGGAGGAGGCCGCACCGGAGCCGGAGCCCGAGCCGGTCGTGGCCCAGCCCGTCGTGCCCCAGCCCGTTGTGACGCCCGAACCCGTCCTGGCGCCCGAGCCCGAGCCCGTACGGCCTCAGGCCGCCGGCACGACGGTCGCTGCCACGACGGCCGCTGCCACGACGGCCGCCGTCGCCGCGGCCGTGGACGCGCCCGGCTCCGACCTGCCCCCCGATGTCCCCGACGACGCGATCGCCGTCGTCGGCATGGGCCTGGCGGTCGCCGGGGCGAACAGCCCCGAGGAGTTCTGGAAGCTCCGTACGACCGGTGACGAGCTGTTCGTCAAGATCCCCCGGGACCGCTGGCGGCACGAGAACTTCCACGCCGTCGACACCGCCGCCGAGGACAAGGCGTACGCCGACCGCTGCGTCTTCATCACCGACTTCCAGGCCGCCTCCGGCTCCGTCGACAGCATGGCCGAGGGCGCGGACGACCACGAGCTGACCACCATGTGGCTGCGCCACAGCCTGGTCCAGGCCCTGGACGGGGTGCGCCACCAGGACTCCGACCGCTGCTCCTTCGTCGTCGGCTACACCCCCGACGGCAGCCAGCACCTGGAAGAGGCCGGGGTGCTGGACAGCGTCACCCGGATGACCCACGACATCCTCGGGGACCTGCCGCTGGACGACGGCGAGCGCACCACCCTCGGCGGCGACATCGAGGCGGCCCTGAACCGCCGCTACTGGCGCGCCGGCCAGGACCGCTCGCGCTTCCTGCCGCACCGCGTCGGGGAGCTGGCGATGCGCGGTCTGCTGCCGCCCTCCACCGAGCTGCACATGGTGGACACCGCCTGCTCCTCGTCGCTGTACGCGATCGACATCGCGGCCAAGGGTCTGCTGATGGGCAAGCAGGACATCGCCGTCTGCGGCGGCGCCTTCGCGCTCGCGCCGCGCGGCACCGTGCTCTTCTCCAAGCTCCAGGGGCTCTCCAAGCGCGGTGAGGTGCACGCGCTGGACGAGGACGCCGACGGTGTGATCTTCGCCGACGGCGCCGCGCTGGTCGTCCTCAAGCGGCTGAGCCGGGCGCGGGCCGACGGCGACGAGGTGCTCGGGGTGCTCCGCGCCTTCGGCTCGTCCTCCGACGGCAAGGGCAAGGCCATCTACGCGCCCAACGCCGCCGGTCAGAGCCTCGCGGTGCGGCGCGCCCTGGAGGCGGGCGAGGTCGAGGGCTCCGCGGTGAGCTGGGTCAACGCCCACGCCACCGGCACCCCGGCCGGTGACCTCGCCGAGTTCACCACGCTGCGGGAGTACTACGGCACCGCCGGACCCGCCACGGTCACCTCCAACAAGTCCCTGATCGGCCATACCGGCTGGGCGGCGGGCGTGGTCTCGCTCATCGAGAACCTGCTGGGCCTGGCCGAGCACACCATCCCCGGTCAGTTCCGCTTCTCCAGGCCCCGCGAGGACTTCCGGCTCGCCGAGACCGGACTGGAGATCACCCCCGAGCACAAGGGCTGGCCGGAGCAGGCCGGCGGCCCGCGGCTGGCCGCGGTGTCGGGCTTCGGCTTCGGCGGCACCAACGCCCATCTGATCGTCTCCGAGCACCGGGCGCGCCCCGCCGTCGCGGACGCCACCGCCACCGACCGGCCCGCGACCGTCACCAAGGTCCCGGACACCGGCAGCCGGGTGGCGATCGTCGGCTGGTCGGCCCATCTGCCGGGGCTGGAGGGCCGCGAGGAGGTCACCCGCTGGCTGGGCGGCGGTCCGCGCCCCAGCGACAGCTTCGGCGACGAGTACCCGGCGCCGCCGTTCAGCAAGGTCCGGCTGCCTCCCAAGACCATCCGCGCCCTGGACCGCTGCCAGCTGATGATCGTGGAGTGCGCCCATCAACTGCGCGACCAGATGCCGGAGTTCTGGCAGGAGCGGGCGCTCAAGACCGGGGTGTTCGTCGGCCATATGGGCCCGACCCGCGCCGCGATGCTCTACGCCAACCGCTGCTACCTCGACGACATCGCCGAGGCGCTGGGCGAGCTGCCCTCCGACGCCCTGCCCGGTGTGCTGGAGCGGCTCGGCGACCGCGTACGCGGCATGATCCCGGCCTCCAACGAGGACTCCTTCCCCGGCCAGATGCCCAACATCATCTCGGCCCGGGTGGCGAACTACTTCGACCTCAACGGCCCCAACATGACGATGGACTCCGGCTTCGCCTCCGCCGTCTCCTCCATCACCTCCGCGGGCCGCTATCTGCGCACCGGTGAGCTGGACTTCGCGCTCGCGGGCGGGATCAACGGCAACAGCCTCCCGGAGTACCGGACGCTGATCGGCGAGCTGCTGCCGCCGGAGGCCCGGGAACTCGCCGAGGGCGCCTTCCTGTTCGCCCTCACCACCGAGGAGCGGGCCCGCGCCGCCGGGCTCGAGGTGCTCGCGTACGTGGACGAGCCGCTCGGCGCCGTCGAGGCGGGGCGCGGGGAAGAGGCCGCGGACGAGATCCTGCTGTGCGGTGCGCCCGCGCCCGAGCACGCCCGCTATCTGGGCGCGGCCGGCGGCCTCGCCGTCCTCAGGGCGCTGCACCGGCCCTCGGGGACCGTGGAGATCGCCACCGACGAGAGCGAGGGCGCCGCCGGGGCCCGGCTCCGGCTGACCATCCCCGGTGACGGCCCCGAGGCCGCCGGTCCGGAGTCCGCGGGCCCGGAGGCGGTCCCGGCCGCGCTGCCCGCCGCGTTCGCCACCGGCGGACGGCTCGCGGACGGCACCCCGGTGCGGGTCCGCCGCCAGGTGCCCGTCCTGACCGGGCTGCCCGCGCGCACCGTGCGCGAGCGCGTCCCGTTCCTCCCCGCCGGGGCGGTGGTGCTCACCGACGCCCCCGAGCCGCTCGCCGCCGCCGCGCCGCCGGACGCGGACCTCACCGTCCTGTCCACGGCGCCGCTCGCGGCCCCGCGGCCCGGCTGGCACCACCTGCCCGAGGTCACCGAGGAGTCGGTCCGCCGGGCCCTGGCGGGCGCGGGCCCCGGGGTCACCCACCGCACGGGGGTGGGTGTACACGTCCCGGGGGGGGGGGGCCGGGCCCGCGCCCCCCCCCCCCCCCCACACCCCCCCCCCCCCACACGCGACCACCTCGACCACAC
>NZ_JBHYVB010000180.1:13444-18141 GCF_042750115.1 Streptomyces sp. NPDC059455 | reverse complement strand
CCCGGCGGGGGGTCGGGGTGGTGGGTGAGCGCGGGCTCGGGGGGGTCGGGGCCCGGGGGGCCCCCCCCGATGGGGTGGGGGCGTACCTCGGCCGGGCGGCCGCGGACGGCCCCGCGCCCGCCCTCACCGCCCTGCACGACGCCGCCTATCTGACCCTCCAGCACCTCTACGACGACCTGGGCGACCCCGGCTCCTCGGCCGTGGCGCTGCTGCTGGGCGCCGCGCCGGGCGGCACTCCGCATCCGTACACCGGGCTCTTCACCGGGCTGTGGAAGACCGCGGCCCTGGAGCGCGACGCCTGCCTCGCCTTCACGCTGTGCACCTCGGCCACCGACCTCACCGAGGCGATGGCCCGCGCCGAGGAGGAGAGCGCGGCCGAGCGGGTCTTCCCCGCGGTGTTCGACCTCGACGGCGTACGCAAGGCGTATCTGCTCTCCGACGAGCCCAACGACCTGGGAGCGGGGACGTCCGCGGTCCTCGGCCCGGACTCCGTCGTGGTGGTCGCCGGGGGTGCCCGGGGCATCACCGCCGAGGTGGTCAAGGCGGTGGCCGAGCACTTCCGGCCCCGGATCTACGTCCTGGGCAGCAACTCCCTCGACGACTACCCGCCGGAGACGTACCAGGGCAGCGACGAGGAGTTCGCCGCCCGCCGCGCCGGTTACATCAAGACGGAGATCGCCCGGCGCGACGGCCGCACCGTGGCCGATATCAACCGCGCCTTCGACCGCATGGTCAACGCCCGCTGGGCGAAGCGGAACCTGGACGAGATGGCCGCCCACAGCGGCACCGGCCGGGTCACCTACCTCGCCTGCGACATGCGCGACGGCGCGGCGGTGGACCGGGCGATCGGCCGGGTGCTGGACGAGCGGGGGCGGATCGACCTGCTGGTCAACGCCGCCGGGCTGCAGCGCTCCGGGCTGATCAAGGACAAGAGCTTCGCCGAGTTCACCGCCATCCGCGATCTGAAGCTGGACTCCTACCTCCACCTCAAGCGCGCCCTGCGCACCGCGCCGCCCCGGCTGTGGTGCAACTTCGGCTCGCTGCTGGGCTACTTCGGGCAGCTGGGGGAGGCCGACTACGCCGCGGCCAACGACTTCCTGGCCGCCGCCGCGACCCACACCCGCGCCACCGATTCGCCGACGGACGAGTTCACCATCGGCTGGACGCTGTGGGAAGGCGTCGGCATGGGCGCCAACGAGCTGACCAAGGCGTACTACGAGCGCGCGGGCTCGTACAGCAACATGGCCATCGCCGAGGGCATCCACCACTTCGTCCAGGAGCTCCACGCCCCCGTGCGGCGCCCCTCCGTCGTCCACCTCGGCGACGCCGAACGCGTCACGGTGGAGCGCTTCTACCCCGGCTATCTGGACCACCCCGGCTCTCCGGGCACCACGGGCGAGGCGGGGCGGCCGGTCACCGGCGAGGCGGAGCGGCCCGGGTTCTTCCTGCGCCGGCTGGTGGCGTCCGACGAGCGGTCCGTGGTCTACGAGTGCCCCTTCGACCTGGACACCGACGGCTATCTCGAGCACCACACGGTGCGCGGCGAGGCCACCCTGCCCGGCACCTTCGTCACCGAACTGGCCGCCGAGGCCGCGCGGGCCCTGGTCCCCGGCAAGCGGGTGATCGCCTTCGAGGATCTGCGCTTCGAGCACTTCCTGCGGGTCTACCGCGACATCCCGGCCGGTCCCAGGCGCATCCGCGCCGAACTGGTGGACAGCCCCGGGGAGGTCACCGTCGTCCAGGTGCGGATCACCGAGGACGTGGTCGCGCCCAGCGGGGTGGTCCTCGTCAAGGACCGGGTGCACTTCCTGGCCCGGGTGCTGCTCGACACCGAGGCGCCCACCGCGCCGCGCTGGGAGGAGTGGCCGGCGGGGGAGGAGACCCCGGTGCCCGACCCGTACCACCAGCCCGGCTCCCCGGTGCGGCTGACCGGCCCCTTCGTCTCCACCACCGACACCCGGATCCACCCCCGGGGCAAGCGCGCCCGCTACGCGCCCGACGTCCCGGCCGGCGATCCGGTGTGGTCCCGCTTCACCGTGCCGAGCATCCTGCTCGACGGGCTGGCCCGGGTGGGGGTGCTGGATCTGGTCGACGGGCATCTGGTGCCGGTGGCCGCGCCGCTGTCGATCCGCCGGATCGATCTGTACGAGGAGATCAGCGACCACGACCTGGCCGCGTCCGGGGAGGGCATCGACCTCTTCGTGACCCCGCCCGGCTTCGATCTGACGGCCGACACCATCAGCAACCGTTTCGTGGCGGTGCGGCCCGACGGCCGGATGCTGCTCCAGATGAAGGACATGCGGGCCACCCTCATCGGCTACGTGGACGCCGAGACCGGCGAGGCCGTCCCCCTGGAGCAGGCACCGGCGGGGGAGGACCGGACATGACCGTGACCCAGGAGGACGCACCGGTCCAGCCGGTGGCCCGGATGGTGTGGCGGCTCACCGAGCTGCCCCGCCCAGCCGGGCCGCACCCCCGGCCGGCCGGGCTGCGGGTGCTGCTGATCGGCGGCGAGGAGGACATCGCCGCCGGTGTGGAGCGCGAGCTGAAGGAGCGCGGCGCGCTGGTGCGCCGGGAGCCGGAAGGCCCCGGCCCGGTGGACGCCATCGTCGACCTCACCGTGGGCCGGGCGTACGACCCGGACCGTCCCGCCTCCGCCGGGGCCTGGCGGCGGGCGCTGACCGAGACCGTGACCGCGCTGCGCGGGGTCTACGACGACTGGGCGGCCGAGACCGCCGCGGACCGGCTGTGCTACCTCGCCGTCAGCTACCTCGGCGGCGGGATGGGCCAGCATCCGCGGGACGGTCTTGAGCAGCCGCTCGGCGGCATCTGGGCGGGGCTCGCCAAGACCCTGCACCGGGAGTTCCCCAATGTGGCCGCCCGCGTCGTCGACATCGACCTGGCCGCCTCCGCCGAACTCCCCGGCATCGTCGCCGCCGAGCTCGGCCGCACCGGTGAGATCGAGGTCGGCTACCGCGACGGCCGCCGGTACACCCTCACCCCCGAGGACCGGCCCGTGGCCGCGCCCGCCCTCACCCTCGGCCCCGAGGACACCGTGCTGATCTCCGGCGGCGGCCGGGGCATCGGCTGGGAGCTGGCCCGGTCGCTGGCCGCCCGGCACGGCGCACGGGTCGTGGTGACCGGCCGGGAGGCCTTTCCCAGCGGGGACGAGCCCTGGTTCGGCGTGGACGAGGCCGGGTGGAAGGCGTACGAGAAGCAGGTCTGGGCGGGCCGTGCCAAGGGCGAGTCGCCCGCCGTGGTCCGCGGCCGGCTGGCCCGCACCCGCCGGCTGTGGGAGCTCGCCACCCATGTGACCTCCGCCCGGCGCGAGGGGCTGCGCGTCGAGTACGCGCGCTGCGACTTCACCGACCGCGCCCAGGTGCGCGAGCTCATCCGGCGCGAGGACGCGCTGGAGGGCGGCCGGCTCGCCGGGGTGGTGCACAACGCCGGGGTGGACACCTCCGCCCGGCTGCCGAAGAAGACCGACGAGGAGATCCTGCGCACCGTCGAGGTCAAGATCGAGGGCTTCCTCAACGTCTTCGAGGAGGTGCGCAGGCGCGACCTGAAGTTCTTCTGCAGCGTCGGCTCCCTCACCGGACGGCTCGGCGGCATGGTCGGCCAGCTGGAATACGCGGCGGCCAACGACGGTCTCGCGCGGCTCGGCCAGTGGGCCGCCCGCCGGGCCGCGTTCCCCGTGATGACCCTCGCCTGGCCCACCTGGGACCGCATCGGGCTGATCGCCAACTTCGCCGCCACGCTGCGCTACATGGCCGCGATCGACGTGGCGGACGGTCTTGAGCGCTGGCGGGCCGAACTGCTGGCGGGATCCGAGGGCGAGGTCACCTTCGTCGGGCCGCTGGGCAAGGCCATCGACCCGGGGCAGGCCATCGGCTATCCGGTGGTGCCCGCGCTGCCCGGCTTCGCCACCGCCTTTCCGAAGATCTTCCACCTCGGCGAGGTGACCTCCTACCAGCCGCACGCCCAGCTGACGGCGCGCGTCGTCCTCGACCCCGAACACACCCCCGCGCTCGGTGACTTCCGCATCGACGGCGCCCCCGCGCTGCCGCCCTCCCTGCTGCTGGAGAACGCGCTGCGGGCCGCCGAATGGATCGTCCCGGAGGACTTCCCGGCGCTGCGGGCCGGTGCGCTGGAGGAGATCGTGGTGCCGCTGGCGCTGCTGCGCCTCGACGGCCCCGCGATCCGGCTGGTCCGCGAGATCCGCGGCTTCCACGAGGGGCACGACTGGATCGTGGAGGTCCGCTACCGCCACGAGGGCGGTGGGGACGGCCCGGAGGCGAGCCTGCGCATCGTCCACGAGACCGGTGCGCCACGGCCGCCCGCCCCGCAGCGCCCCGACGTCCAGCAGACCACCACCCTCCGCTCCGGGCCGCCCTTCCTGCACTGGCGGGGCGCCGTGGTGCCGCTCTCCGCATGGACGGCGGGGCCGGAGGGCCGCCTGGTGGCCGAGGTCCCGCGCTGCCTGCCGGCCGACCTGTGGGCGACGCCGTACGTGCCCGGGACGGCCCTTCCGATCGCCGCGCTGGAGAACGTGGTGGGGGGCGGGGGCGCGGGGGGGGTGTGGAGGGCGCACCACCTCCCCCAACCGCGGCCGGGCCCGCCGCCGCGGGCGAGGTGAGCGCGGTGCTGCCACCGGAGCTGCCCCCGCTGCCCGCGCTCACCCGCGCGGAGGGAAACGT
>NZ_JBHYVB010000180.1:0-13434 GCF_042750115.1 Streptomyces sp. NPDC059455 | reverse complement strand
GCGCGCGGGCCCGCGGCGCCGGCCGGCCGCCCTGGGGGCGCCGCCGGACGCGCCCGGGCCGGCCCTACCGCCCGCCGCGCAGGAGCCCCCCGACCCCCCCCCCCCCACCCAGGGCGACGGCCTCTCGGTCACCGCCGACCCCCTGATCCTCGGCCGGATCGCACCGCACTCCGCCGAGCGCGGACCCACCCGTGTCGAGGGCGATCCCTCGCTCGGCGTCTGGCGGATCACCGACGCAGACTCCGGGGACCCCGTGGCGACCGTCTCGGGACTCTCCGGCCCGCTGGGAAACACGACCGAATAGAAAGGCAGTTCATGTCCACTCCCGAGCAGAACAAGGCCGTCCTCGCGCGCTACTACGAGGAGTGCCTCAACAAGGGCAATCTCGACGTCATCTACGAGGGCGCCACCGAGGACC
Source organism: Streptomyces sp. NPDC059455 (assembly GCF_042750115.1). Classification (NCBI taxonomy): domain Bacteria; kingdom Bacillati; phylum Actinomycetota; class Actinomycetes; order Kitasatosporales; family Streptomycetaceae; genus Streptomyces; species Streptomyces sp. NPDC059455. Next base: position 13,016 of record NZ_JBHYVB010000180.1, on the reverse strand, counting down.
ACATCAGCCACGGCACCGCCCCCAACGACAAGGAGGGCGTGGAGCACCTGAAGGAGTGGGTGCGGCTCCAGCGCGCCTCCTTCCCCGACCTCCACGTCACCGTGGAGGACTGGATCCTGGACGGGAACAAGGTCGTCAGCCGCTTCACCGCGCGCGGCACCCACACCGGCGACGACTACGCGGGCCTCATCCCGGCGCGGGGCCGCAAGCTGGAGATCCCCGGCATCGTCATCGACGAGTTCAACGACGAGGGCAAGATCGTGGAGAGCTGGTTCTCCATGGACTCCTACGACCTCGCCACCCAGCTCGGGGCGTTCGACGCGCCCCCCGCGTGACCGGCCATGAGCCGGCCCCGGGCTCCGGGGCCGGCATCCCGGTCCTCCTCACCGGCTGCTCCTCCGGAATCGGCCGCGCCTGCGCGCTGCGGCTGCACCGGGCCGGGCACGTCGTGTACGCCACCGCCCGGCGGCCCGAGACGCTGGCGGAGCTCGCGGCGCTCGGCATCCGCACCATGGCGCTCGACGTCACCGACGAGGAGTCCATGGCCACCGCCGTCGCCAAGGTCGAGGCGGAGCACGGCGCGGTCGGGGCGCTGGTCAACAGCGCGGGCTACGCCATGTCGGGCTGTATCGAGGAGGCCTCCCTGGCCGAGGTGCGCGAGCAGTTCGAGACCAATGTGTACGGCCTGGTCCGGCTCAGCCAGCTGGTGCTGCCCGCGATGCGCGCCCACGGCGGCGGCACCATCGTCAACATCTCCTCCATCTTCGGCCGCTACGCCGTCCCCGGCTCGGGCTTCTACAACGCCACCAAGCACGCCGTGGAGGCGCTCAGCGACTCCCTGCGGAACGAGGTGGCCGACTTCGGGGTGCGGGTCGTCCTCGTCGAGCCGGGCCCGGTGCGCACCACCCGCTTCGGCGCCACCTACGTGGCCAATCTGCGGCCGGTGAGCCGGACGTACGAGGCCTTCCGCCGGGAGAGCGCCGAGTACTTCGAGGCGATCTACACCGGCAGCCGCCGGACCCTGGCGGGCACCTTCGCGATCCAGTCGGACGATGTGGCCCGCCGGGTGGCGAAGGTGGTGGCCAAGGGCGCCCGCGGCTCCCGGCCGCGCGCCCGCTACCCCGTCGGACTCCTCGCCCACAGCACCATCGCCCTGCGGCGCCTCACCTCCGATGTCCTTTTCGACCATCTCTTCGTGCGCCGCCTGTTTCCGGTGCCCCGCGGGCCGCGGCCGCGAAAGCAAGGAGACCACCGATGACCACAGCGACCTCCGCGCCGCGCACCGCACCCGGCCCCAAGGGCGTCCCGCTGATGGGCAGTCTGGGCCCCTGGAAGCGGAACACCGCCGAATTCCTGCTCGGTCTGCAGCGCGACCACGGCGAGATCGTCCGGATGCGGCTCGGCCCGTTCCTGGTGCACCAGGTGACCGAGCCCGAGGCGGTGCGCCGGGTGCTGGTGGAGAACAACGGCAACTACGTCCGCGGCCCGCTCTACGAGCAGTTCGGCGTCGTCATGGGCAAGGGACTGCTCACCACCGACGGCGAGTTCTGGCGCGCCCACCGGCGGGCGGTGCAGCCGGTCTTCCTCAAGAACGCCATCACCGACATCATCCCCAACATCATCCGGGCCACCGAGGAGATGCTGGAGACCTGGGAGCGCAAGGCCGCCGCCGGTGAGCCGGTCGACCTGATGACCGACATGCTGCGGCTGACCCTGGTCACCCTCTCCCGCTCGCTGTTCGCCTACGACATCAAGCCGGATTCGGCCCTGCTGAAGACGATCGTGGACGATGTGGTGGAGGTGATGTTCCGCCGCGGCACCGCCACCGAGATGCTGCCCTCCTGGGTGCCGACGGACCGTCAGCGCAAGATCCTCAGGATCCACCGGGTCTTCGACCGCATCGTGGCCGATGTGCGCCGGAGTTACGCCGAGACGGGGGAGGGGCCGCTGATCGAGCTGATGGAGCGGGCCACCGACCCGGCCACCGGTGAGCCCTGGACCGATCAGCAGATCAAGGACGAGCTGCTCACGGTCTACCTGGCCGGCCACGAGACCACCGCCGTCTCGCTGTGCTGGACGCTGCTGTCGGTCGCCGCCCACCCCGGTGTCCAGGAGGAACTGGACGCCGAGATCGCCACGGTGCTCGGCGGCGGGCTGCCGGACGCGGACAGCGCCGAGGGGCTGACGTACACCAAGATGGTCGTCGACGAGAGTCTGCGGATGCACCCGCCCATCTGGATCTTCCCCCGGGCGGCGGTGGAGGCGGACACCCTCGGCGGCTACGGCATCGAGCCGGGCTCCTCGATCCTGCTTTCCCCGCTGGTCTCCCACCACAACCCGCGTCACTGGGACAACCCGCTGGCCTTCGACCCGTACCGGTTCACCCCGCAGGCCATCAAGGAGCGGCCGCGGATGGCGTACCTCCCGTTCGGCTCGGGGCCCCGGCAGTGCGTCGGCAACTTCATGGCGCTGCTGGAGCTGCGCATCATCGTGGCCATGGTGAACCAGCGCTTCCGGATCAGCCGGATCCCGGGGACCGAACTGCGGTATGGCTCACCGGTGATCTCGCTGCGGCCGCTCAAGGACGTGATGGTGACGGTGACTCCGCGCGAGCGATCCACCGCCGCGCCCCGCCCGTCCCGCCGGACCGCTCCCGCCGCCCCCGCCGCCTGCCCCCATCACCCGTAACCCGCGAGGGCGGAAGCGGAATCGGAGTTCCGGGCCGGGCCGCCGCCGTCGCCTTTTCCGATTTCGCCCGCGCGCCCCGGCCCGGGAAACCCGGCACACCGTCAGAAGCAGGGGTCCGTGGGGTTGGATCATTATCCGCGGGACGCGGGCGCTTTTCGGGGAAAACGCGTCCCGTGGCGATGCGGACCAGAATGCGGAAGATGAGCGGCGGGACGCGAAGGACGAGGCCCGGGGCGACCGCGCGGCAGCGCTCAGGCGCCGGGGCGACGCCCTCCGGCGGGCCGCGGAAACCGTCCCCGGGCCGGGTCGGAAATCCACCGCGCCGACCGGTCGGTTTTCTTGACGCTCCTGGTGGAAGGGGTGGGACGGACCCTTTCCCCAGGCGCGCCGGGACGGGCAAGAACTTCATTTCACGATCGCTACGGCCGTTTACTCCCAGGTGGCGCCTAGTGCGGCCGTCCACCGTCCCCCGTCCGCTCCCCAGAGCACTCGCGCACAATGCCTCCGAATAAATGTCCGACGTATGTACGGACGCTCCCCCGCGCCCCGGGGTGACCCGGATGGTGGTCGCTGAGCCATCCGGCAGGGCAACCCCGCGGATCTGTGGCAGGGTCAGGGGACTAGCAGTTGAACCAGAGGCACTGTCGCCGCCGCTGTTCACTAAACGGAGGCGCTGTATCGTGTGCGTGTACGCCGGGTTGTCGAGCGGCGCAGCATCAGGGAGGGGGACGCGTGTCGCCAGGGGAAGCGCACGTCGCACCGTACTCACGGCGCGAGCGGCTGCGCATCGCGACCATCCGTGAAATCAAGGACGTCGCCCGGACGCTCCTGGTTCAGGAGGGCCCGGAAAATGTGACCATCCGGGCCATCGCGCGTGAGATGGGCATGACCGCGCCGGCCGTCTACCGCTACTTCAGTAGCCGGGATGCGCTGATCCTTCAGCTGCGTGTGGACATTTTCGAGGAGATGGCCCGCTTCATGCAGGGGGTCCTCGGCCAGCACCCCGAGGAGGAGCCGGGCCGCCGGTGGATCAGCGGCGCGCGGGCGCTGCGCGTCTGGGCGATCAAGCACCCCCATGAGTTCGGGCTCATCCTCGGCCCCTGGGCCCCGGGGCTCGGCCGCGAGGAGACCAAGCCCGAGCGCCATATGAGCTGGGTCTTCGGCTCCGTCTACTCCGATCTGGTCGCCGACCTGTGGCGGGTGCGGGGCTTCCCCGCCCCCGAGGTCGAGGAGCTCGACCCCGGCCTCGCGCAGACCCTCACCGCGCTCAGCGAGGACCAGGACGTCGACATGCCCCCCGGAGCCATCGCCGTGATGCTCCGCTGCTGGGTGCGGCTGTACGGGGTGATCTCCATGGAGGCGCTCGGCCATATGTCCTTCGCGCTCTCCGAGGGCCAGCACTTCTTCGAGTTCGAGCTTCGCGACCTGTGCCGGGTGCTCGACATCTCCGAGTTCTACGAAGAGGTCGTCTGAGGTCATCCGAAGGCCCCCGGACACCGGCCCGGGGGCCTTCGCCGGTCACCCGCCCGGCGCCCCGTCGAAGGTCACATCGGGGTATCGCTCCGTACATGTGTACACCGAGAGGCGTAAGCTGTGGCAATGCCCGTCCGGATCATGCCGGAGCCGGGCCCTTGTCGCCTGTTCGGGGGCTAGGGGCCGGGGCCCGTTGACAAGACGGAGCGGCGTGTCCGGATCGTGCGGACGCTGGTAACCGGTGTAGAACGGGGGATGTGACGGCATTGGCTACACGGCCCATCTCCAGCGCTCCCGGGGGGCCCGGTCACCGGGACCCACGTGGCGTCCTGGGTCTCGCCCGTACGCCTGGCTGTCCACGGTGACCGTCGAGGACGAGCGCAGCGGGTCCCATACCACGTCGAGCAGCCGGAGCGGCGGGCAGAAAGCCGCTCGCGCCGTGCTCGACAAGGCCGCCCACGAGAACTTTCCCGTGGCCCCCTTCTTCCTCCCCCGAGCCTGGCGCACCGATCTGATGGCCGTCTACGGCTACGCCCGGCTGGTCGACGACATCGGCGACGGCGATCTGCCCCCCGGCGGCGCCGACGCCGAGCTGCTCGGACTGGACCGCGACCGGGCGGACGACGCGCTCGCGATGCTGGACGCGTTCGAGGCCGACCTCCGCCGGGTCTTCCGGCCCGCCGCGGAGCCGCGCCATCCGCTGCTGCGGGCCCTGCGCCCCACCGTCCACCGCCATGGGCTTGACCAAGGGCCCTTCCTGGGGCTGATCGAGGCCAACCGCCAGGACCAGCGGATCCGGCGGTACGCCACCTACCAGGACCTCCTCGACTACTGCGAGCTGTCCGCCAACCCGGTCGGACGGCTCGTCCTCGGCATCACCGGCACCACCAGCCCCGAGCGGATCCGCCACTCGGACGCCATCTGCACCGCCCTGCAGATCGTCGAGCACCTCCAGGACGTGACCGAGGACCTCCGCAGGGACCGCGTCTATCTGCCCGCCGAGGACATGAAACGCTTCGGTGTGACCGAGGCCGACCTCGCCGCCCCCAGGGGCGGCGTACGGTTGCGCGCCCTGGTCGCGAACGAGGCGGAACGCGCCGCTGCCCTGCTGAATGAAGGCACCCCCCTGGTGGGTAGCGTCCACGGCAGGCTCAAGGTGCTGCTCGCCGGATTCGTGGCCGGGGGGCGGGCCGCCTTGCGGGCGGTCGCGGCCGCGGGACATGACGTACTCCCTGGACCGCCCAGGCCCACCAAGCTCAGCCTGCTGCGCGAGGTGGGGGCGACACTGCGAAGAGAGGGGTGAGCCGGACCGTGAAGGGATCTCCGCACGCGTCCGCGCCAGTGCTCGCGGCGTACCGCTACTGCGAGGCCGTGACCGGCCACCAGGCCCGCAACTTCGCCTACGGCATCAGGCTGCTGCCGACGGAGAAGCGCCATGCGATGTCGGCGCTGTACGCCTTCTCGCGCCGGGTCGACGACATCGGCGACGGCCCCCTCGACCCGGAGGCCAAGCGCGCCCGGCTGGCGGACACCCGCGCCCTGTTGGACCGGATGCGGGGCGGCGGCATCGAGGAGGACGACACCGACCCCGTCGCCGTCGCCGTCGCCCATGCCGCACACCGCTTCCCGATCCCGCTGGACGCGCTGGACGAGCTGATCGACGGCGTGCTGATGGACGTGGCCGGGCAGACCTACGAGACCTGGGACGACCTCAAGGGCTACTGCCGCTGTGTGGCGGGCGCCATCGGACGGCTCTCGCTCGGCGTCTTCGGGACCGCCCCCGGCACCGGCCACAGCGAGGACGAGCTCGAGCGCGCCCCGTACTACGCCGACACCCTCGGGCTCGCCCTGCAGCTGACCAACATCCTGCGCGACGTCCGCGAGGACGCCGCCACCGGGCGCACCTATCTGCCCGCCGACGACCTGGCCAAATTCGGCTGCACCGCCGCGTTCCGCAGCTCCACCGCACCGCCGGACGCCGACTTCACCGGCCTGGTCCACTTCGAGGTGCGCCGGGCCAGGGCCCTGTTCGCCGAGGGCTTCCGGCTGCTGCCGCTGCTGGACCGGCGCAGCGGCGCGTGCGTGTCCGCCATGGCGGGCATCTACCGCAGGCTGCTGGACCGGATCGCCAAGGACCCCGCGGCCGTCCTGCGCGGCCGCGTTTCGCTGCCCGGCCATGAGAAGGCGTATGTGGCGGTGCGCGGGCTGGCCGGGTTGGACGCCCGCGCCGTCGAGCGCCGCGGCACCGGGAGGCCGGTGTGACCCAATCGGCCCTGGACCCCGCCCCGCCCGCCGGGCGACGCCCCGCCGGGCGGAGCGCCCTGGTGATCGGCGGCGGGCTCGCCGGTACGACGGCCGCGCTCGCGCTGGCCGACGCCGGGCTGCGGGTCACCCTGGCCGAGGGCCGCCCCCGCCTGGGCGGCCTCGCCTTCTCCTTCCACCGCTCCTCCCCGGCGGGTGTGCTCAGCGTCGACAACGGCCAGCATGTGTATCTGCGCTGCTGCACCGCCTACCAGTGGTTCCTTGAGCGGGTCGGCGCGGCCCGACTCGCCCCGCTCCAGGGCCGGTTGGACGTCCCCGTCCTCGACGCCCGGGGGCGCCACGGGCGGCGGCTCGGCCGGCTGCGCCGCACCGCCCTGCCGGTGCCGCTCCATCTGTCCGCGAGCCTGGCCACCTACCCCCATCTCTCCCTCGCCGAGCGCGCCCAGGTGGGCCGCGCCGCGCTCGCCCTGGGGCGGCTGGACCCCGAGGACCCGGCGCTGGACGGGGTGGACTTCGCCGGCTGGCTGCGCCGCCACGGCCAGTCGCCGCGCGCCGTCGAGGCGCTGTGGGACCTGGTCGGCGTGGCCACGCTCAACGCCACCGCGCCCAATGTCTCGCTGGGCCTGGCCGCGATGGTCTTCAAGACCGGGCTGCTCTCCCGGCCCGGCGCCGCCGACATCGGCTGGGCCCGCGCCCCGCTCGGCGAGCTGCACCACAGTCACGCCCACCGCGCCCTGGACGCCGCGGGCGTGCGGACCGACCTGCGCACCCGGGTGACCGCCGTCACCCGCACCGCCGAGGGCCGCTGGAGCGCGGCCACCGCCGGGCGGCCGGGGGAGGAGCCGCGGGCCGAGGCGGACGTGCTCGTCCTGGCCGTACCCCAGCGCGAGGCGCACGCCCTGCTGCCCGACGGCGCCCTGACGGACCCCGGTCGGCTGCTGCGCATGGGCACCGCGCCCATCCTCAATCTGCATGTGATCTACGACCGCACGGTGCTGCGCCGCCCCTTCTTCGCCGCGATCGGCTCCCCCGTCCAGTGGGTCTTCGACCGTACGGACGCCTCGGGGCTGAGGGACGCGCCCGGCGCCGGGGACAGCCAGTACCTGGCGGTGTCGCAGTCCGCCGCGTACGACGACATCGACCGCCCGGTGGCCGAGCTGCGCGCCCGCTATCTGCCCGAGCTGGAGCGGCTGCTGCCGGTCGCCCGCGGGGCGCTGGTGCGCGACTTCTTCGTCACCCGGGAGCGCACCGCCACCTTCGCCCCCGTCCCCGGCGTCGGCCTCCTCAGGCCCTCCGCCCCGACCGATGCGCCCGGCCTCTACCTGGCCGGTGCGTGGACCGCCACCGGCTGGCCCGCGACCATGGAGGGCGCCGTGCGCAGCGGTCTTTCCGCCGCCCGCGCGGCGCTCACCGACCTCGGCCGCCCGCATGTGAACCCTCTCCCCGCCCTGGGCGGGGGGACGCCCAAGGAGGCGGCATGAGCACCACCACCAAGAACAGAGGAGAGACCGTGACCCCGGCGACCCCAGGTGTCGACACCGCAGGCGTCATGGCGCTGCTGGACCGCGGCCGTACGCTCGCCACGCCGGTGCTGCGCGCCGCCGTGGACCGGCTGGCCCCGCCCATGAACACCGTCGCCGCGTACCACTTCGGCTGGATCGACGCCGAGGGCAACCCGGCCGAGGGCGACGGCGGCAAGGCCGTCCGTCCCGCGCTCGCCCTGCTGTCCGCCGAGGCGGCGGGCGCCGCCCCCGAGGCCGGGGTGCCCGGCGCGGTCGCGGTCGAGCTGGTGCACAACTTCTCGCTGCTCCACGACGACCTCATGGACGGGGACGAGCAGCGCCGCCACCGCGACACCGTCTGGAAGGTGCACGGCCCGGCCCAGGCCATCCTGGTCGGTGACGCCCTGTTCGCGCTGGCCAACGAGATACTGCTGGAGATCGGCACCGCCGAGGCCGGGCGGGCCACCCGCCGGCTCACCGCCGCCACCCGGAGGCTGATCGACGGCCAGGCCCAGGACATCTCCTACGAGCACCGCGAGCGGGTCACCGTCGAGGAGTGCCTGGAGATGGAGGGCAACAAGACCGGCGCCCTGCTCGCCTGCGCCGCCTCCATCGGTGCCGTGCTCGGCGGCGCCGACGACCGCACCGCCGACACCCTGGAGCGCTACGGCTACCACCTGGGCCTCGCCTTCCAGGCCGTCGACGACCTGCTCGGCATCTGGGGCGACCCGGAGGCGACCGGCAAGCGGACCTGGAGCGATCTGCGCCAGCGCAAGAAGTCCCTCCCCGTGGTCGCCGCGCTCGACGCCGGCGGCCCCGACTCCGAGCGGCTCGCCCAGATCCTCGCGGCCGACGCGCACAAGCCGGAGGAGGAGTTCGCCGACTTCTCGGAGGAAGAATTCGCCGTCCGCGCCGCGTTGATCGAGCAAGCAGGTGGCCGGGACTGGACCTCTCAGGAGGCCCGCAGACAGCATGCGACCGCCATGGAGGCGCTCGGCTCGGTGGACATGCCCGCCGAGATCCGGGCGCGGTTCGTGGCGCTCGCCGACTTCGTCGTCGTACGAGAGAGATGATCGCCATGGACCGCTAGTTCGCAGTCGCCGGCCGGCACCCAGCCGGGGTGTCGGCCGACGGAAGCCCCAAAGACGGCAGATGAGCACACTGCAGAGGGGAAGCCATGACAGCGACACCGACCGTCCAACCCTCCGAGTCATCCGAGTCCAAGACATTAAGTGTCGCCCGTGAGGCGGCCGCCCGCGCGGTGGACCACCTGCTGTCCCGCCAGGACGAGCGGGGCTGGTGGAAGGGCGACCTGGAGACCAACGTCACCATGGACGCCGAGGATCTGATGCTCCGCCAGTTCCTCGGCATCCAGGACCCCGACACCCTCGACGCGGCGGCCCGCTATCTGCGCTCCCAGCAGGCCACCGACGGCACCTGGGCCACCTTCCACGGCGGTCCCCCCGAGCTCTCCGCCACCATCGAGGCGTATGTCGCCCTGCGGCTGGCCGGCGACGAGCCCGACGCGCCCCATATGGCCGCCGCCTCCGCCTGGGTGCGCTCCCGGGGCGGGATCGCGAGCAGTCGGGTGTTCACCCGGATCTGGCTGGCCCTCTTCGGCTGGTGGCGCTGGGAGGATCTGCCCGAGCTGCCACCGGAGATCATCTACTTCCCGAAGTGGCTTCCGCTCAACATCTACGACTTCGGCTGCTGGGCCCGGCAGACCATCGTGCCCCTCACCATCGTCTCGGCCAAACGCCCCGTGCGCCCGGCCCCCTTCCCCCTCGACGAGCTCCACACCGATCCCCGCAGGCCCAATCCGCCGCGCCCGCTCGCCCCCGTCGCCTCCTGGGACGGCGCCTTCCAGCGGCTGGACCGGGCGCTGCACGCGTACCACAAGGTCGCCTTCCGCCCGCTGCGCCGGGCCGCGCTGCGCTCCTGCGCCCGCTGGATCGTGGAGCGGCAGGAGAACGACGGCTGCTGGGGCGGCATCCAGCCACCCGCCGTCTACTCCGTCATCGCCCTCCATCTGCTCGGCTACGACCTCGACCACCCCGTGATGCGCGCCGGTCTGGAGTCGCTGGACCGGTTCGCGGTGTGGCGCGAGGACGGCAGCCGGATGATCGAGGCCTGTCAGTCGCCGGTCTGGGACACCTGCCTGGCCGCCATCGCGCTCGCCGACGCCGGTCTCGCCCCGGACCACCCGGCGCTGGTCAAGGCCGCCGACTGGATGCTGACCGAGCAGATCGACCGGCCCGGCGACTGGTCGGTCCGGCGGCCCGGGCTGCCCTCCGGCGGCTGGGCGTTCGAATTCCACAACGACAACTACCCCGACATCGACGACACCGCCGAGGTCATCCTGGCGCTGCGCCGGGTCGACCACCCCGAGCCCGAGCGGATCGAGGCGGCGGTGCGGCGCGCCATGCGCTGGACCCTGGGCATGCAGTCGAAGAACGGGGCGTGGGGCGCGTTCGACGTCGACAACACCAGCCCGCTCCCCAACAAGCTGCCGTTCTGCGACTTCGGTGAGGTCATCGACCCGCCGTCGGCCGATGTCACCGCGCATGTCGTGGAGATGCTGGCACACGAGGGGAGGACGTACGACGCCCGCACCCGGCGCGGTATCTCCTGGCTGCTGTCCGAGCAGGAGCCGAGCGGCGCCTGGTTCGGCCGTTGGGGCACCAACTACGTCTACGGCACCGGCTCCGTCGTCCCCGCGCTGATCGCGGCGGGCGTCCCCGCCTCCCATCCGGCGGTCCGCCGGGCCGTCCGCTGGCTGGAGAGCGTCCAGAACGAGGACGGCGGCTGGGGCGAGGACCAGCGCTCCTACCTCGACGCCGAGTGGATGGGCCGGGGCGCCTCCACCGCCTCGCAGACGGCGTGGGCGCTGCTCGCGCTGCTGGCGGCGGGGGAGCGGGACGGCGAGGCCGTCGAGCGCGGGGTCACCTGGCTCGCCGGGACCCAGCGGCCGGACGGCTCCTGGGACGAGCCGTACTTCACCGGCACCGGATTCCCCTGGGACTTCTCCATCAACTACCACCTGTACCGGCAGGTCTTCCCGGTGACGGCACTGGGCCGGTATGTCCACGGCGAGCCCACCGGGGCGCGACCGCGGAGCAGTTGATGTCCGCCGATCCGGCCGCGGAGGCCGACGGCGCGTCGCTGCTGATCGCCTGTGCGCTCGGCATCGAGCGGTTCGCCCTGCGCGGCGCCGACCTCGGCGCCGCCGCCGGGGCCGTGACCGTGCTGCGCACGGGCATGGGGCCGCAGTCGGCCGAGCGCGCCGTGACCCGGGCGCTCACCGGGCGGTCCTCCGGTGGGCCCGGTGGGCCCGGTGGGCCCGGTGGGCCCGGTGAGGCCGGTGGGTCCGGTGAGCCCGGTGAGCGACCCACCGCCGTCATCGCCACCGGCTTCTGCGCCGGGCTGGCCCCCGGGATGCATCCGGGGGACATCGTTGTCGCCGACGAGACCCGCGATCCGGCGGGCCACACCGTGTGCACCGGCACCCGGATCCTCGCCGACGCGCTGTCACATCCCCTCCCCGGCGGTCCCCGCCGGGCCGTCCATATCGGTCCGGTCGTGGGCTCGGACCATGTGGTGCGCGGCGCCGAGCGGGCCGCGCTGCACAGCACCGGCGCCATCGCGGTGGACATGGAGTCCGCCGCGACCCTGCGCACCGCCCTCGGCCACGGCGTCCGTCCGGTTGCGGCCGTCCGGGTGGTCGTGGACGCTCCTGAACATGAACTCGTCCGAATCAGCACGCTACGCGGTGGAATATCGGCTTTCCGGGTTCTTCGGACCGTTCTTCCCGCTTTCTTTCACTGGCACCGTTTCTTCGCTGCTCCCAGGAGGTGAGCTAGATGGCCATGCCTCTCCGCCAGACCATCCGGGTCGCGACGTATCTCTTTGAACAGAAGATGATCAAGCGGCGGGACAAGTTCCCGTTGATCGTCGAGCTCGAGCCGCTGTTCGCGTGCAATCTCAAGTGCGAGGGCTGCGGGAAGATCCAGCATCCGGCCGGGGTGCTCAAGCAGCGCATGCCGGTCGCCCAGGCGGTGGGCGCGGTGCTGGAGTCGGGTGCGCCGATGGTGTCCATCGCGGGCGGCGAACCCCTGATGCACCCACAGATCGACGAGATCGCACGGCAGCTGGTGGCGCGGAAGAAGTACGTCTTCCTGTGCACCAACGCGATGCTGCTGCGGAAGAAGATGCATCTGTTCAAGCCGTCCCCGTACTTCGCCTTCGCGGTGCACATCGACGGGCTGCGGGAACGGCATGACGAATCGGTGGCGAAGGAGGGGGTGTTCGACGAGGCGGTGGAGGCCATCAAGGAGGCCAAGCGGCGCGGCTTCCGGGTCACCACCAATTCCACCTTCTTCAATACCGACACCCCGCAGACCGTCATCGACGTGCTCGACTTCCTCAATGACGAGCTCGAGGTGGACGAGATGATGATCTCGCCCGCCTACGCGTACGAGAAGGCGCCCGACCAGGAGCACTTCCTGGGCGTCGAGCAGACCCGCGAGCTGTTCCGCAAGGCGTTCGCCGGGGGCAACCGGCGCCGCTGGCGGCTCAACCACAGTCCGCTCTTCCTCGACTTCCTCGAGGGCAAGACGGACTTCCCGTGCACCGCCTGGGGCATCCCCAACTACTCCCTCTTCGGCTGGCAGCGCCCCTGCTATCTGATGAGCGACGGCTATGTCCCGACCTACCGCCAGCTGGTGGAGGAGACCGACTGGGACAGCTACGGCCGCGGCAAGGATCCGCGCTGCGACAACTGCATGGCCCACTGCGGCTATGAGCCCACCGCGGTCCTGGCGACCATGGGCTCCCTCAAGGAGTCGCTGCGTGCCGCCCGGGAGACCGCCACCGGAAGCCATGGGTGACGGGATGAGCGCGGCGGAATCAGATGGGGCGGGTGCGGCGGAACCGGTCGCACTCGGCCTGCCCGCCGTGCCGGGCAGGCCCCTCGCACCGCGCCGGGTCTCCCGCCGCCTCCAGGTCGGATCGGTGGCCGTGGGCGGCGACGCGCCGGTCTCGGTGCAGTCGATGACGACGACGGTGACGGCGGACATCGGTGCGACGTTGCAG
>NZ_JBHYVB010000179.1:2233-24072 GCF_042750115.1 Streptomyces sp. NPDC059455 | reverse complement strand
CCCCGCGCGGGGCGCCCCCCGCCCCGCGCCTTTCCCCCCCCGGGGGGCGCGGCTCGCCGGGCCGCGGACGCCCGCCCCGGGCCCCCGGCCCCGGCCCTCGGCCCCGGGCTTCGACCCCCGGCCCCCGGCCCCCGGCCCTCGGTCAGAAGCCCCGCGTGCGCTTGGCGGCGCGACGGCCGGAGGGGTCGTTGTCCGCACCGGGCATCTTCAGGAACAGGCGCGCGGCCTCGCTTCCCAGGTTCACCCCTATGGCGATCGCCAGGGCCAGTGCCGCCGCCTGGGTGAGGTGCGGAATGCCACGGTCCAGGTTGCCCTGGGCCAGCGCGAGCAGCCCGAAGTAGGTCGCGCTACCGGGCAGCAGTGGCCCTATCGCCGCCGTGACGTACGGCAGCGCCGAGGCGTATCGATACCGCGAGAGCAGCTGGCCGAAGAGGCCGACCAGCCCGGCGGCCACGGTCGTGGCGGCCACCGGCGGGACGTTGGCGGTGTCGGCCAGCGCGCCGTAGACCACCCAGGCGACCCCGCCGTTGAGCGTGGCGAACAGCACGGTGTGACGTTCCTGCTGGAGCAGGATGCAGAAGGTCAGCGCGAGCAGCATCGCCGCCAGAATCTGGATGTACGGCCGCTCCACATGGCGCAGCGCCGCCTCCGGGTTGAGCTTGGCGTCGAGCTGGAGGCCCCCGTAGAGCACCGTGAGCACCCCGCAGACGATGCCGACGATCAGATAGCCGACCTCCAGCAGGCGCGCCGCCGCGGTGATGTAGTAGCCGGTCAGCCCGTCCTGGACGCCCGCGACCAGCGCCCGCCCCGGGATCAGGGCGAACAGCCCACCGGTGATCACGGCGGACGCCTGGAGCCCGGAGTCGGCGAGGCTGAGCGCCACCCCGATCGCGGCGGGCGGCATCGCCGCGGCCACGAACTGGTAGAACTCCGGAAGCCCGCGCCCGGAGGCCAGCCACGCCAGCCGGTCGCCGAGCATCGCGCCGAGGGCCGCGGCGAAGAAGACCGGCCAGTCACCGCCGACCAGCATGCTCGCCGCGCCGGCCAGCCCGCCGCCGGCCACGGTGAGCGCCCAGCCGGGGTAGGGGTGGCGGTTACGGCGTATCTCGGCGAGCCGCCGGTACGCCTCCTCCAGCGTGAAGTCGTCCCGCGAGGTGATGTCGTCCACGAGCCGGAAGACCGCGGACAGCCGGGTGTAGTCGGTGCCCCGGCGCCGCACGGTCCGGCTGGCGGTGACCGGGTCGTCGACCAGCGAGGGCTGGTAGCTGACCGACAGCAGGGTGAAGGTGACGGTCGGCTCGCAGCGGTCGAGCCCGTACGCGTGCGCCACGCCGAGCATCGCCGCCTCGACGTCCTCGGCCCCCTCACCGCCCGCGAGCAGCAGCTCGGCGATGCGGAGCGTGAGGTCGAGCACACGCGGCACGGCCGGGCCCGTATCGTCCTGCCGCTCGATCCGCTCGGGCGTCGGGCGGTCGCTGATCGGCATGCGCAGCATCGTGCGCATCCGGTCCTGCCAGGGAGCGTCCTTGGTCAGCCGGACGACGGGGAAGCCGTTCGGCGGGGTGATGACGGGGAAGCCGCCGGTGGTCTGGTTGTTCGAGGGGGTCTTCACCCCGGGGGGCGGCACGAACGCCGAGCCCTCGGGCTCGGCGTGGGCTTCCGCCGTCAGTCCGTCGGGGACGGCGAACTCCGATGTCGGGTGCTCGTCCTCGGGCGGCGGCGGCAAGGGTATGCCCAGGGGCGGGGTGAAGGCGCTGTGCGCCTCGTCGGACAGCGGCTTCTGCTGCTCCCCCGTGTCCGTCTCCGCCGCGCTCGCGGCACGCGGCATCTGCTGACGGTCCGACCTCACGTCTTCTCGCTCCTCACCAGCCCTCCCCGTATCTTTCCCAGCAGCCAAGGATGCAACATCGGCGGCCACCGGAGCCCATTGTGCGGGGCGGTGACCGCCGAGTGTGAGGTGGGGGCGGTGTGTGGGGGATGTGAAGCCTGGTGAAAGGACCGCTCAGCGCCTGGCGACCGCTCAGCGCTTGGCGTGGCGCCCGCGCGGCCCCTGGGTGGGGGAACCCGCGGCCGGCCCCTGCGGCTCCGGCTGCGCGGCGGCCTCCTTCTTCGCCTTGCCGCGGGCCCGGAGGAACTCGATCACGATCGGGACGATCGACAGCAGCACGATCGCGATCAGCATCAGCTCGATGTGCTGATGCACGAAGTCGACCTTCCCGAGCGCCGAGCCGAGCAGGGTGACGCCGGTGCCCCACAGCACACCGCCGATGACGTTGAAGATGATGAACGAGCGGTAGTTCATCCGGCTCACGCCCGCGATGATCGGCGTGAACGTCCGCACGATGGGCACGAAGCGGGCGAGGATCAGCGACTTCGGCCCGTGCTTCTCGAAGAACTCATGCGCCTTCTCCACGTTCTCCTGTTTGAAGAGCTTGGAGTCGGGGCGCCGGAAGAGCGACGGCCCCACCTTCCGGCCGAAGAGATATCCGACCTGGTCACCGACGATCGCGGCGACCGCCACGGCCACGCACACCAGCCACAGATCCTGCTTGATCACATTGGTGGTCACCAGCAGGCCGGTGGTGAACAGCAGCGAGTCGCCCGGCAGGAAGAAGCCGATGAGCAGGCCGGACTCCGCGAAAACGATGGCCAGAACGCCGAGCAGACCGAAGGTCTCGATCAGATAGTCCGGGTCCAGCCACTGAGGGCCGAGCGCGAGGGTGTTCACGGGTGAGGCTCCTGGGTCGAGGAATGCAGGCTCGTGCGAGGCCCGGCCGCAGGTTCGGGGCGGACTGAGTGTTCTTCGCAGTGTGCCGCCCAAAGCTATCAACGCCGTGTGCGTGCCCTTGGTTCCCACCGCGAAGGTGGCCCGCCCTCGGCGGCCTCGCCCAGGGATCCGGGTCGCCCCGCCCGGGAATCTTGGTCGCCCCGCCCAGGGATGCCCCTAGTCGTGCCGCTCCGCGTTGGCGAGGATCGCGTCCCGGAGGTAGCCGGCCAGCCCCGGCCCGGCCTTGTCGAAGCTCTCCGTGAAGCGGTGGTCCGAGACATACATCCGGCCCAGGCAGGTGTGCATCTCAAGGCCGCACTCGTAGTGGTTGCGGCTGATCCACTGCCGGTGCTCCTCGGCGAGGTCCATCGCCGCCTCGGACTCCGGCGGAGTGCCCGCGCCCATCAGCGCGACGAAGCGGTTGTTGATGTCCTCCCCCTCCTCCAGGATCCGCTTCCAGTCCTCCTTGGTGTACGAGGCCGCCCTGCGCTGGGACTCCCGGTACGCCTCGGTGTTCCCCCAGCGCTGCTCCACCTCCTCCTGGTACTGCTCCGGGTCGGCGTCCCCGAAGACCTCGAACTTCTCCTCGGGGGTCAGATTGATGCCCATCTTCCGCGCCTCCATGGCTCGTTCGACGGCGGCGGCCATCTTCCGCAGCCGCTCGATCCGGTCGGACAGCAGCTGGTGCTGACGCCGCAGGTGGGCCTGCGGATCGATGTCCGGGTCGTCGAGCAGCACCGCCACCTCCTCGAGCGGAAAGCCGAGCTCCCGGTAGAACAGGATCCGTTGCAGCCGGTCGAGGTCGGCGTCGTCGTAACGCCGGTGCCCGGCCGCGCTTCGGGCGCCGGGGCGCAGCAGCCCGATCTCGTCGTAGTGGTGCAGCGTGCGCACCGTGACGCCGGCGAAGCTCGCCACCTGTCCCACGGAATAGCTCATGGCCGAATCCGCTCTCCTTCTGTTCGGTACGGGTTCCACCTGTTCGGTACGGGTTCCACGGTGCTCCCTCACGTCGCGTGAGGTGCAAGTCCGGATGGCGAAACCGACTGGGCGGCGCGGCGGACCACTGTCATCCTGCCGATCGTGCTGGGGATAACCGATCTTTCGACGTATCTGGCCGGTCTGGCCCTGATCATCCTGCTGCCGGGCCCCAATTCGCTGTATGTGGTGTCGGTCGCGGCCCGCCGCGGCCCGCGTACCGGCTATCGGGCGGCGGCCGGGGTGCTCTGCGGCGACGCCGTGCTGATGGCGCTGTCGGCGGGCGGGGTGGCCTCGCTGCTGCACGCGAGCCCGATGCTCTTCGCGGTGGTCAAGTTCGCGGGCGCGGGCTATCTGACCTGGCTGGCGGTGGGCATGCTGCGCGGGGCGCGGGCGCTGTGGCGCCGCCGCCCGGGGACCGCGGAGGCGGCCCGGAGCGCGGCGAAGGCGCGGCGCGCGGACGGGGCTCGGGGCACGGACGGGACGCGGGGCGCGGACGGGACGCGGGGCGCGGACGGGGCCGTGGGTACGGCCCTGGGGTCCGCGGAGGGCGAGCGCCCGTACCGCCGGGCGCTGGTCATCAGCCTGTTGAACCCGAAGGCGATCCTCTTCTTCATCTCCTTCTTCGTGCAGTTCGTGGATCCGGACTACGCCCATCCCGCGCTGTCCTTCGTGGCGCTGGGCGCCTGGGCTCAGCTGTTCAGCATCACCTACCTGTCGGTGCTGATCTTCAGCGGTACGTATCTGGCGGCCACCTTCCGGCGGCGCCGGCGGCTGACGGCGGGGCTCTCGGCAGCCGCGGGCACGGCGTTCCTCGGCTTCGCCGCGAAGCTGTCGCTCAGCAGCGCGGGGTAGCTGTGACGCGGTAGGGCGAGGCGAGGCACGGCGACATGCCCACGTTCTCGCTCGACTTCTCCCGCCCCGGCTCCCAGGTGGCCGCCCAGTACTACACCTTCGTACGGCTGGGCCGGGAGGGCTACCGCGCCGTCCAGCAGCCGACCCGCGATGTGGCGCGCTCGCTCGCTCGCCAAGCGGATCGAGGCGTTCGGGGACTTCACCATGCTCAGCCCTGCGATCAGCTGCCGGTGTTCGCGTTCACGCCACGGCTTCTCGGAGAACCTCGCCGATCTCTTCCTGGGCGACCTGGGGTCGCCGCTGCCGGAGCCGCGGTCACAGCCCGCGCCCCATGGGGAAGGCCGTCAAGGCGTTCCACCACTGAGCCCGGTGTCTCCGGGCCTGGGAACGGCATCGGTCAGCGCGTCCGGTCCCGGGGCGACGGCGGTCAGCGCGTCCGGGCCGGGGCCCGGAGCAGCTCGGCCCGGCGCCGGACCGCCTCCAGCGCACCGGGTCTGCGGCCGGGCACCCGGCCCCGCAGCTCGATCAGCAGCGGGGCGAGGGCACCGGCCCTGACCCGGTCCGCCACGAACTGCCACTGGTGGTGCGCCCGGTCCACGGCCCCCTCGACCTCGGGGTGCTCGGCCGGTTCCCCGTTGCCCAGCCGCGCGTCGGCCACCGCGAGCCACAGCTCGCAGGCGCGGGCCGGGTCCCCGGCGATACGGGAGAGATCGGCGCGGACCTCCAGCCAGTGGATCGCGTCGTCGGACCGGGGACCGGCCGTCCGGAGCGCCTCCTGCTCCCAGGCGGCCGCCATCGAGGCCGCCTCGCTGTGCCGCCCCGCGTTGGCCGCCTCGAATATCGCCGCGTGCGTCGAGGCGAGCGGATCGGCCACGGGCGCCCACCCGGGCGGCGGAGGCAGGGGAGCGTGCGTCGGCTGGGGCGGGCGCAGTGATGGTGGCGCCGGCCGGGGGTCGGCGGGGAGGAACGATTCGGGAGGGCCCGGCGGCATGGGCGGCGGCGCGGCCGCCACCGGCCCGGCTGCCCCGGTCGGTCCGGCCTGCCTGACCGGTCCGGCCTGCCTGACCGGTCCGGCCTGCCTGACCGGTCCGCTCGACCCGCTCGGTCCGCTCGGTCCGCTCGGTCCGCTCGACCCGCTCGACCCGGTCGGTCCGCTCGACCCGCTCGACCCGCTCGACCCGCTCGACCCGCTCGACCCGCTCGATCCGCTCGGTCCGCTCGGTCCGCTCGACCCGCTCGACCCGGTTGCTCCGGCCCGGTCGGCTGCCCCGGTCTGCCCGGTCGGCCGGATTTCTCCGGTCTGCCCAGCCGATATGGCCTGCCCGGGCGGCCCGGCCTGGTCAGCCGCCCCGACCGGTCCAGTTGCCCCGGTCGCCCCGAGCGGTGCGCTCTGCCCCGTCTGCCCAGCCCATGGGGCGGCGTCCGGGGGCGCGTACGGCTCGCCCGACCCGGCGCCGTCCAGGAGCAGTTCGGGGCCGGGGCCCAGCCCGGCCTCCAGGGCGGCGCGCTGGTGCAGAAGCGCGAGTGGTGGGCGTTCGGCGGCGGCCCGCAGCAGTCCGGCGAGCGCCCGGCTGTAGTCCGGCGTGGCCAGCTGCCGCTTGGGCGGGGCGGGTGCCACCGTGCCGTAGAGGGTCAGTCCGGCCGCGAGGGCGGACGGGCCGGCGGTTCTCAGCGGTGGCCAGGCCGTCTCGTCGGCCACCAGGTCGGCGACCACGACGGTGCTGCCCGGCGGCCGCCGGCCGAGTTCGGCGGCCAGCCAGTGCCAGGGCAGCGCCGTGTAGCGGGCGGTCCTCGGCGTCGTACGGGCCAACGCCAGGTGCGGCAGCCGCTGTTTGGCGTCGAGGGTGAGCTGGCCCGCGAGATGGACCAGCACCGGGCCCGGGTGGGCGGCGGCGGTCCGCAGATGCGTCAGTACGGTCTGCGGGTCGGCCGGGTCCACGAGTTGGACGACGCTGGCGCCGCCGGGCGTGCCCAGCAGCGCCGCCGGTGGCACGGCGGCGAGCTGGGGCAGCGCGGCGGCCGCGTCCATCAGTCGCTGTTTGCCGGCCGGACCGGCGGCGAGCAGCAGGGCGTATCCGGGCCCGCTCACCGTCTCCACCCCCGTGCCCGACCTGTCGTTCCCCATACCTGCACCGTATCCGCAACCGGCGACGACCGGTGGAGGTGTGACCGGCGCGGCATCCGGATCCGGGGCCGCCGTCAGCGGCTGAGCCTCCCGTAACGCCGCACCGCGACCGGGAGGAAGACCGCGATCAGCGCCAGCGGCCAGCAGACGGCGAGGAGTTGGGCGTGGTCCGCCGCCCAGGAGTCACCACCGCCGCCGGGGCTGCCGAACAGCTCGCGGATCGCGGTGGCCGTCGCCGACATCGGGTTCCAGACCGCGACGGCGCCGAGCCAGTCGGGCATGGTCTCGGGCGAGGCGAAGACGTTGGAGAGGAAGCCCACCGGCCAGACCAGGATCTGTACGGCCTGCACCATCTCCGGGCGCCCGGCGGCCATGCCCAGGAAGATGCCGAGCCACAGCATCGCGAAGCGCAGCCACAGCAGCAGCCCGACGGCGAGCAGCGCGTCGCCGAACCCGCCGTGCCAGCGCCAACCCATCGCGAGCCCGACCCCGAGGAGGACGAGCAGCCCGAGCGCCGACTGGAGCATGTCCAGCACACTGCGCCCGACCATGACCGCCGAGCGGGCCATCGGCATCGAGCGGAAGCGGTCGATGACGCCCTTGTTGAGGTCCTGGGTGATGGCGAGCATCGTCCCTTCGAGGCCGAACACCATGGTGAGCGCGAACGTGCCCGGCACCAGGTAGTCCTTGTAGTCGCCGCCGCCCGGGACGGTCATCCCGCCGCCGAGGAAGTAGGCGAACATCAGCAGCATCATCACCGGGAAGACCAGCTGGACGGCCACCTGGACGGGCTGCCGGGCCCAGTGGGCGAGTCCGCGGCGGGTCATGGTCCAGGAGTCGATGAGGGTCGCGGTCGTCATACGAGGGTCTCCTCCTCGGCGGTGTCCGCCGGGGCCGTGTCCACCGTGCCCGGCTTCCCGGTGAGGTGCAGAAAGACCTCGTCGAGCGTGGGGCGGCGCAGCACGATGTCCTCCGCCTCGATCCCGGCCGCCGCCAGCGCCCTTACGGTCTCCGTCAGCGCGGCCACCCGGTCGGTGACCCGCGCGCCGAGCCGCCGCCGGTCGGGGTCGGTCTCGACCTCGGCGGCGCCGGTGGCCGTGGACACGACCGAGGCGGCGGCGGTCAGTTGGCCCGCGTCGCGCAGCACCACCTCGATGCGGTCCCCGCCGAGCCGGGCCTTGAGTTCGTCGGCGGTCCCGTCGGCGATGGCCCGTCCGCCGTCGATCACGCAGACGCGGTCGGCGAGTTGGTCCGCCTCCTCCAGGTACTGGGTGGTCAGCAGCACGGTCGTACCGCCGTCCACCAGCGAGCGGACCGCGTTCCACACCTCCGTACGGCCCCGGGGGTCGAGCCCGGTGGTCGGCTCGTCCAGGAAGAGGATCCGCGGCCGCATGATGAGGCTCGCCGCGAGGTCCAGCCTGCGCCGCATCCCGCCGCTGTACCGGCCGACCGCCTTGGTGCCGGTTCCGGCGAGGCCGAACCGCTCCAGCAGCTCGTCCGCGCGGCCCGCCGCCCGGCGTCCGCCCAGCTGGTAGAGGCGGCCGAACATCTCCAGGTTCTGCCGTCCGCTCAGCTCCTCGTCCACCGCGGCGTGCTGGCCGACGAGTCCGATGCGGTAGCGGACCTCGTCGGGGTCGCGCAGCACGTCGTACCCGGCGACCTCGGCCCGGCCGCCGTCGTGCCGCAGCAGGGTGGCCAGGATCCGTACGCAGGTGGTCTTGCCCGCGCCATTGGGGCCGAGCACGGCGTGCACGGTGCCCTGCGGGACGGTCAGGTCGAGTCCGGCGAGTGCCTCTTTGTCCCGGTAGGTCTTCCGCAGCCCCTCGACGACGATCGCGGGATCGCTGTCGGCCAAGGTCTTCCCCTCTCCCTCATGCTCTTCTCCGCGTCGCGTAGTCAAGTTTGACTACGCACGCCGGAAGGTACTGCCCGAGCTCCATCTAGTCAAACTTGATTAACGCGGAAGGCGGCCGTCAGCCGCCCTCGATCCGCATGGTGGTGCCTCAGTCCGCGCCGGGCGCGGCGTACGGGTTGGTGACGCCCTCCGGCAGCACCTCCACCGAGCGCTCCCCCTCGCCCGCCATCACATACGCCCCGCCCTCGAGCCGCTCGACGAGCCCACGGGTCCACTCGGCGCCACTGTCCGCGGAGTGCACCCAGAACTTCATGATCTCGCCGATATGGCCCCACTCATCGGGGGTGCCGTCCGGTGGCGTCCAGTGCCGGGTCACCTCGGCCCGCCACTCCTCCAGCGCCGCCACCCGCCGTTTGAGCAGGGCGATCGCCTCGTCCCGTGGCAGGTCCACGATGAAACCCACCCCGGCCGTCAGCTCGTCGATCTTCTGGTCATGACGCAGCAGCGCCTCCCGCAGCAGCCGGAAGTACTCCTCCTCGCCCGCCTCGGTCAGCTCGTACTCGGTCCGCGGCGGCCCGCCGACCGTGCTCGGCGCGACGTCGTGCGCGCGCATGAGTCCCTGCTTCGCCATCTGCTTGAGCGCGTGGTAGATCGACCCGGGTTTGGCGTTGGACCACTCGTGCGCGCCCCAGAACTCCAGGTCGTTACGGACCTGATAGCCGTGCGCCCGCCCGTGCTGGCGCACGGCCCCCAGCACCAGCAGCCGGATCGCTGACATCGCCCGCTCGTCTCCATCCTGGTCCCGACCCCCGCGATGACCAGGCTAGGGGGTCGGCGGGCCGGGCGGATCACCGCTCCAGGATCGACCAGTCGGGCTCCGGCATCGCCCCCGTCTCGAAGACGAGGTCGAAGGCGCCCTTGCCGTCGATCGTCTCGCGGATGATGTCGGCGTGACCCGCGTGCCGGGCCACCTCCTCGATCAGGTGGAGGACCGCCCAGCGCCAGGTGCGGGTGCCGCCCTCGTCCCAGGGGAGCCGGAGCGCCTCGAACGTCTCGTCCAGCGACGGCAGGGCCCGTACGGCCTCCTCGGTCTCGCGCGCCACCTCGTCGTACAGGGCGAGCAGCGCCTCCACCGTCTCGTCCTCGGCGGGCTCGAAGGTGCGCTCCCACTCGGCCATCTGGTCCTTGGCGTTCCCCGGCGCCTTGCCCTGGAGGACGCGCAGCCAGCCGCGCTCGCCGGTGACCACATGCTTGAGCACCCCGGCCAGCGAGAGCGCGCTCGCGCTGGGGACGCCGCGGGCCTGCTCCTCGGTCAGGCCGTACACCGACCGCCGGATGCCGCCGCGCTGTGCGTCCAGGTACGCCAGCAGCCCGCCGCACTCGCTCTCACAGGCCTCGGGGTTCACGATCACGGGCATGGCTGCCGCCTCTCATCTGGAGGGCGCCCGGGTCCGGCCCCCTTCGATGAACCCCACGCTAGGAAGGCTTGCGGTCAGCTTTTGTCCGCGAACCCGCGAACCGATTCTGTCCGCGAACCCGCGAATCGACTCCGGCTCCCGCTGCCTCAGGACTCCGTCTCCCACTGCCTCAGAACGGGAACTGGCTCCGGCCGTGCTGGATGGAGATCCACTTGGTGGTGGTGAAGTCCTCGATCATCGACTCCCCGTTGAGCCGCCCGAGACCGGAGTGCTTCTCCCCGCCGAACGGCACGATCGGCTCGTCGTGGACCGTGCTGTCGTTCACATGGATCATGCCGGTGTGGATCCGCTGGGCGAACCGCACCCCGCGCTCGATGTCGGCGGTGTGCACGGCCCCGCTGAGCCCGTAGTCGGTGTCATTGGCGATCTGTACGGCCTCGTCGTCGCCGTCGAACGGAATCAGCGTCACCACCGGGCCGAAGATCTCCTGGCCGAGGATCGCCGAGCCCTCCGGGACCCCGCTGAGCACGGTCGGCCCCATCAGGGTGCCCTCGGTCTGCCCGCGCACCAGCGCGGTGGCGCCCTCGGCGATCGTCTGGTCGACGAGCTGGGTGATCGCCTCGGCCTGGCCCTCGTTGATCAGCGGGCCGATATGGGTGGTGGGGTCGACCGGATCGCCCACCTTCAGCGTCTCCACCTTGGCCACGAACTTCTCGGTGAACTCCCGCTCGACCGCCCGGTCCACCAGCACCCGGTTGGCCGCCATGCAGACCTGCCCCTGGTGGACGAAGCGGCTGAAGACGGCCGCGTCCACCGCGTAGTCCAGGTCGGCGTCGTCCAGCACGACCAGCGCGCTGTTGCCGCCCAGTTCCAGGACCGTGCGCTTGAAGTGGGAGGCGGCCACGGTGGCGACGTGCCGGCCTACCTTGTCCGAGCCGGTGAAGGAGATCACCTTCGGTATGGGGTGCTCGATCAGGGCGTCGCCGATCTCCGCGATGTCGGTGACCACGACGTTGAGCAGCCCGGCGGGCAGCCCGGCCTCCTCGAGGATCCTGGCCACGAGACCGCCGCCGCAGACCGGGGTGTTCTGGTGCGGCTTGAGGACGACGGCGTTACCGAGGGCGAGCGCGGGGGCCACCGACTTCAGCGACAGCAGGAAGGGGAAGTTGAACGGGCTGATGACGCCGACCACACCCACCGGCAGCCGGTAGAGGCGGTTCTCCTTGCCGTCCACCGGCGACGGCAGGATGCGGCCCTCGGGCCGCAGCGCCAGGTGGATCGCCTCGCGCAGGAACTCCTTGGCGAGGTGCAGTTCGAAGCCCGCCTTCACATGGGTGCCGCCGCACTCCGCGATGATCGTCTCGGTGAGCTCCTTGTCCCGGTCCTCCATGATCCGCAGCGCCCGCTCGAAGACCGCCCGCCGGGCGTAGGGGTTGGTGGCGCCCCACTCCGGCTGCGCCCGCTCGGCCGCCCGGTAGGCCAGGTCCACCTCCTCGACGGTCGCCACGGTGATGGAGGCCAGCTTCTCCCCGTTGTAGGGGTTGAAGTCGACGATGTCCCAGGAACCGCTTCCGCCGCGCCACTCACCGTCGATGAACTGAAGGGCCAACTCGGAGAAGTAGGACATGCCATCCCTATCTGCAGGACGCGGTGCCGGTCCCCGACAGCCGCGCACGTGTGGGGGGTATTCCTGACAGAACGTCATCCTACTGACAGGTCAGGCGTCGCGAAGGAGCCCCCGGAGCAAATCCCGGCTCTCCTCGGGAGAGAGGCTGTCCGCGCTGAGCCGCTCCAACACCCGCTCGTACTGCGCGACTTCATCGCGCTTGTCCAGGTAGAGCGCGCTGGTGAGCTGCTCCAGATAGACGATGTCCGGGAGGTCGGACTCCGGGAAGCGCAGCCGGGTGAACGCCCCGCTCTCCCCCGCGTGCCCGCCGAAGGCGAACGGCATCACCTGGAGCGTCACATGTCGATGCTCGGAGATCGTGATCAGATGGCGCAGCTGGGCGGACATCACGCCGCGCCCGCCGTACGGGCGGTGCAGCGCGGCCTCGTCCAGGACCACATGGCACGCCGGGGCGCGCTCGGAGACCAGCAGCTTCTGCCGCTCCAGCCGCAGCGCCACCCGCCGGTCCACCTCGTCGGAGCACGCCTGCGGCTGGCCGCGGGTGACCACGGCGTGGGCGTAGCCCTCGGTCTGGAGCAGACCGTGGATGAACTGGACCTCGTAGCAGGCGATATCGGAGGCGGCGCCCTCCAGGCCGACATAGGTCTGGAACCAGCCGGGGAGCACATCGCCGTAGCTGTGCCACCACCCGGCGACATTGGCCTCGCGGGCGAGTCCGAGCAGCGCCGCGCGCTCCGCGTCGTCGGTGACTCCGTACAGCGTCAGCAGATCCTCGATGTCCCGCGCCTTGAAGCTCACCCGGCCCAACTCCATCCGGCTGATCTTGGATTCGGAAGCCCGGATCGAATAGCCCGCCGCCTCGCGGGTGATGCCGCGGTCCTCGCGCAACCGCCTGAGTTGAGAGCCCAGGAGGATGCGGCGTACCACCGATCCACTCGACTCGCCTGCGGCCATTTCCGCGGTCCTCCCTGTACGGAAAGCATCCTTGCGAACGGCGCCCCCGCAGCCCCTGAGGGGGAAGTCTGCCACTGATCGGGCTTCACGCCGTAGGCGCGTCGTTACTCAACCCGATGATGCACGTCAGTGTACGGAGTCAGAAATCCCTGTAAACCCGCGCGGATCGGACC
Source organism: Streptomyces sp. NPDC059455 (assembly GCF_042750115.1). Taxonomy (NCBI): domain Bacteria; kingdom Bacillati; phylum Actinomycetota; class Actinomycetes; order Kitasatosporales; family Streptomycetaceae; genus Streptomyces; species Streptomyces sp. NPDC059455. The sequence continues at coordinate 11,323 of NZ_JBHYVB010000179.1, read as the reverse complement.
AACCCGCTCGCGTGCACGTGCATTTGCCCTTGCATCTGACGGGCGCATTCGGAACCATAGGGTGTGCGCACGTGCTAGCTGGTACGAAATCTGGCCAGAGTTCGTCACGGCCACGGATGCAGGAGTGCTCGCATGGGGAGCGAAGGTTCGACCCTGCTGGAACCCTTGTGGCAAGGGCTTGCCGCCATCGATCCCGCCGCCGTCTCCGGATCCGTCTCCTGCGCCCTACCCGCCCGCTATGAAGCGGTCAAGGGTGCCCGGCAGTTCACCGGCTCCACCCTGCGGCAGTGGAACATGTCCGAACTCCTCGACGAAGTGGCGCTCGTCGTGTCCGAACTCGTCACCAACGCCCTCCGGCACGCTGTGTCCGGCGCCGCGGCGGCCGGTGAGCCGGAGCGGCCGGTGCGGCTCCATCTGATGCGCGGCCCCTCACGGCTGGTGTGCGCCGTACGCGACCCCAGCGAGGTGGGGCCGGTGGCCGGCGAGGCGGGCTGCGGCGAGGAATCCGGGCGCGGGCTCCATCTGGTGGAGTCCTTCACGGACGGCTGGGGCTGGCAGCCGCTGGCGGGCACCCCACGCGGCAAGATCGTCTGGGCCGTCTTCCGGCTCCCCGACGCGTAGGGACACGCCGCCGCCCGTCCCGAACGCCACCGCCCATCACGAACGCCACCGCCCATAACGGGCGGGTGGACTCCGGCGGGGCCGTGGTGATGCCCAGGCCGTGCAGCTGGAAGAGCCGGTTCACATCGTGCATCGTGACGATCCCCTCGAGCTGCCCGTGGTCCACCACCAGCACCGGCAGCGCGCCGCCCCCCGGACGCGCCCGCTCCAGCACCTCGCTCAGCAGCTCATCCGGCTCGGCCACCGTGCACCGGGCCAGCGGTATCGCCACATCGCGCACCCGCCGCTCCTCCCGGGCCTCGCCCGGCACCGACGCGAGCGCGCGCAGTTGGACGACCCCGCTCGGCCGTCCCTCGAAGTCCAGCAGCGGCATCACCGAATGCCGGGCATGGGCCGCCACCTCGTCGATGAACCGCTCCACGGTCAGCCATTCGGCCCCGGCGGCGACCGGCGCCGACATCGCGTCCGCCACCCGCACCCCGCGCAGCGCCGTGTTGACCCCGGCCCGCTGCCGCTCCGCGTTGGCGATGATCACCATGAAGAGACCGATGAGCGAGAGCCACAGCCCGCCGTTGTTCCCGCGCAGGAAGGAGATCCAGCCGACGGCGATGAGCACCACACCGAGGATCTGGCCGCTGCGCCCCGCCGCCCGCTCGGCGCGCTCCCGGTCCCCGGTGCGCCACCAGATCACGGCCTGCACCACCCGTCCGCCGTCCAGCGGCGCGGCCGGCAGCAGATTGAAGACGCCCAGCAGCAGATTGGCCCAGCCCAGCCAGATCAGCACGGCCGTGGGCACTCCCCATCCGGTGAGCGCGCGCACCCCGATCCCCGCGCCGACCGTGACACCGCCGATGACCAAGCTGGTGAGCGGCCCGATGACGGCCACCCAGAACGCGACCCCGGCGGTGCGGGGCCGTCCCATCTTGGTCATGCCGCCAAGCGCCCAGAGCGTCACGTCCTCCACCGAGACGCCCCTTCTGCGGGCGGCGACCGCGTGCGCGGCCTCGTGCAGCAGCAGGCTGCCCATCAGCAGTACGGCGCCGACGACGCTGGCGAGGGCGTAGACCGCACCGGTCCGGCCGGGGGTCCACGCGGGCAGCGTCTCGTGGCCGAGCCCGTAAGCGAGCAGCACGATCAGCACCGGGACGCTCCAGTGCATCCGCAGTGGTACCCCGAGTACACGTCCGACGCGGACCGAGCCGTTCATCGCCATCTCACATGGGTCGGGTCCCCCCGATCGCCACTACCAGTGTCGCGCGTCCGCGGCGATCAGCCCAGACCTGCCGGATCGTGCGCCAGATGGTCGAACTCGCCGTCCTTGGCCCCGAGCAGCATCGCCTCGACCTCGGCCGGGGTGTAGATCAGCGCCGGTCCGTCGGGGAACCGGGAGTTGCGGACGGCCACGTCCCCACCGGGCAGCTTGGCGAACTCGACACACGACCCCTGGGAGTTGCTGTGTCTGCTCTTCTGCCAGACGACTCCCCGGAGGTCCGCGGCCGCCATGCCGTTGTAGGGGTGGTCGCGCACAGGGCTTCTCCACGTTCGTGCATGCGTGCAGCTGTCAACTGTCCGGGATCATAGCTGCGTTCCTTTGCGAATGCATGGGCAAATGCATCTGCGTATGCGCAGGTAGATGCATAAGCAGATGCACGTGCACCATGCGTATCGGCATGATCACCCGACACCCGGGATCTTCTGCCCGGAGTGAAGAAGAGCAGTCGTCATGAATGACGTCCGGGTCCCCCTCCGGGTTGAGCGGACCTCGTCACCGGAACCTGACTATCAGCGTCGATGTCAGACCCCCCTGCCAGAATCCCGGGCATGAGATGGGCGGCGGCGGAGACGGACCACGGGGGTGTTCGTCTCTGCCCGCTCGACCCCGAGGGAAAGGCCGCCGGACCGGTCGTCGAGGTCACGGCGGAGCAGGGCGGGATCGCCGAGGCCGTGCGGTCCCGCCCCGAGGCCGACCGGTGGGTGTGGCGGTCCACCGCCGAGGTCTATCCACGGCTGCTGGCCGCCGGGGCCCGGGTCGAGCGGGCCTATGACATCGAGGCGGCTGAGGCGCTGCTCCTCGGCCATGAGGGGCGCTCGGGCGCACCGCGTTCGCTCGCCGCCGCCTGGGCGCGGCTGCGCGGGCTGCCCGTCCCCGAGGACCCGCCGCCCCGGGCGGCCGGGGGCCAGCCGTCGCTGTTCGAGCCCGGTCCGCCGCCGCTGCCGCCCGGCACCGATCCGCTGGACGCGCTGCTCGAGGTGTACGCGGGCCAGCTGATCCGTACGGACGCGGCCGAGCACCCGGACCGGATGCGGCTGCTGACCACCGCCGAGTCGGCCGGGATGCTGATCGCCGCCGAGATGCGGCGCGCCGGGGTGCCCTGGCGCGCCGACCGCCACCGGGAGCTGCTGGACGAGCTGCTCGGTGAGCGCTATCCGGGCGGTCTGGAGCCGCGGCGCCTGGTCGAGCTGGCCGACGAGGTCTCGCGCGCCTTCGGCACCCGGGTGCGGCCCGATCTGCCCGCCGAGGTCGTCAAGGCGTTCGCCCGCGCGGGCATCACCCTGGGCTCGACCCGCGCCTGGGAGCTGGAGCGGATCGACCACCCCGCCGTGGAGCCGCTGCTGCGCTACAAGAAGCTCTACCGGCTGCACACCGCCCACGGCTGGGCCTGGCTCCAGTCCTGGGTGCGCGAGGGCCGCTTCCGCCCGGAGTATCTGCCCGGCGGCACCGTCTCCGGCCGCTGGACCACCAACGGCGGCGGGGCGCTGCAGATCCCCAAGGTGGTGCGGCGCGCCGTGGTGGCCGATCCGGGGTGGCGGCTGGTGGTGGCCGACGCCGACCAGATGGAGCCCCGGGTGCTCGCCGCGATCTCCCGCGACCCCGGGCTGATGGAGGTCGCGGGCAGCGGCCGGGATCTGTACGCGACGCTGTCCGACCGCGCCTTCTCCGGCCGACGCGACCTGGCCAAGCTGGCGCTGCTGGGCGCGGTCTACGGCCAGACCTCCGGCGACGGCCTGAAGCACCTCGCGGCCCTGCGGCGGCGCTTCCCGGCGGCGGTGGCGTATGTGGACGAGGCGGCCCGCGCGGGTGAGGAGGGCCGGCTGGTGCGCACCTGGCTGGGCCGCACCTGCCCGCCCGCGGGCGGCGCCGAGGAGACGGCCGACGAGGCGGGGCTGCCGCGGGACCAGGAGGAGCCGTCGTACGGCAGCACGGCGAGCGCCCGCGCCCGGGGCCGGTTCACCCGGAACTTCGTGGTGCAGGGCAGCGCCGCCGACTGGGCCCTGCTGATGCTCGCCGCGCTGCGGCGGTCGCTGACCGGGGCGGGGCTGCGCGCGGAGATCGTCTTCTTCCAGCACGACGAGGTGATCGTGCACTGCCCCGAGGCGGAGGCCGACGCGGTCCGGGAGGCGATCGCCGAGGCGGGCGAGACGGCCGGCCGGATCGCCTTCGGACCAACCCCGGTGCGGTTCCCCTTCACCATGGCGGCGGTGGAGTGCTACGCGGACGCGAAGTGAACGGCCCACGGCCCAGGTCCTGTCCCCGGTGGATCTTCGCGCCCGCGACATCAGCGGCTGACGCACCGGGCTTACGGCATCCGATGCGGGGCGCGGCCCCAGCGGTCCAGCCGCAACCGGGGCCGGGGGATGCGCCGTGCCAGGCGTCGCGGGCCCGCGAAGATCCACCGCACGGAGCCCAGGGGACAGTCGCTCCCCCGACCGGCTCAGCCCCACGGGCAGCGGGCCTGATCGTCCCCACACGATGAGAGCGGAGGGCCGCCGGGCGGCGGCCCGCCACGCCGCCCACAGGGGAGACCTGCCATGACCATCAGCCTCGAGGCACTGCGCCGCTGCTCCATCGCCGTCGACCTCGGCGCGGCCAGGACGCGCGTCTACCTCAGGCGCACCGGGCTCATCGTCGACGAGCCGACCGTGGCCGCCGTGAACACCCACACCGGCGGGCTGATCGCGGTCGGCACGCTGGCGCAGCGGATGACCGGGCGGACGCCCGCGCACATCCGGGTGGTCCGGCCGGTCTCCAACGGCACCGTCGTGGACATCGAGATGGCCCAGCGGATGCTGCGGCTGCTGCTGGGCAACAAGCTGCGCCGCGCCTGGCGGCGCCGTCCGCTGGTGAGCGCCGCCGTCTGCGTCCAGCACGACGCCGACCCGCTCGCCCAGCGCGCCGCCGTGGAGACGCTCACCGGGATCGGCGCCAAGCGGGTCGAGCTGGTGGACACCCTGATCGCCGCCGCCGTGGGCTGCGGTCTGCCGGTGGAACGGCCCGAGGCGACGATGATCGTGGTGTGCGGCGCGGCCACCACCCAGGTCGCGGTCCTGTCCCTGGGCTCGATCGTGGCCGCCGAGCGAGTGCCGGTGGGCGGCGAGACCGTGGACCACGCCGTCGTCCAGCACCTGCGCAACGAGCACGCGCTGATGCTGCCCAGCCAGGCCGTCCACCCGCTGCATCTGATCGTCAAGGACAGCGTGGGCAGCGCGGACGGTGCCCAGGCCGTACAGAGCACCGAGGTGCACGGCCGGGACGTGGCCACGGGGCTCGCCCGGACCGTACGGATCGATATCGAGGGCGTACGGACCGCCATCCGCACCCCGCTCACCGGGGTGCTGGACGCCATCGGCACGGTGCTGCGCCGCTGCCCGCCCGATCTGGTGGCCGACCTCGCCGACCGCGGCATCATGCTGGCGGGCGGCAGCGCGGTGCTGCCCGGGTTCGACACGATGCTGCGCGAGGCCACCGGGATGCCGCTGACCATCGCCGACCACCCCGACGTCTGCGCGGTCGAGGGGCTCGGCGCGATGCTCGACGGCAAGGTGCAGCCCCTGCTGCTGGACGCGATGGTCTCCTGACCCCTTCCGCGCCCGTACCCCACCTCTGCCCCGCCCGGTCCCTGATCCCTGACCCCTGACCCCTGATCGGAAATTCTTCGTGACGCGTTGAGCGGCGGCCTCCCCCCATGCGTAGTGAAGGGGGAAGAGGCCGACATGGCCGCCGATCCCCCCCGGGGCTCAGACCGGGAGTCGTCCGTTGATGTTGTCCAACTCAGGTCAGGTCCTGGAGGTTCAGGTGCACGACGACGCCGCCGTGGCCGATGAGCGTCCGTCAAGATCCGGGCGTGGTACGCCGGACGAGCGACTCATGCGCGCGCTCTACCAGGAGCACGCCGGGCCGTTGCTCGCGTTCGTACTGCGTCTGGTCGCGGGTGACCGGCACCGTGCGGAGGACGTCGTCCAGGAGACCCTGGTGCGCGCCTGGCGGAACGCCGACCAGCTGTCCCGGGCCACCGGCTCCATCCGGCCCTGGCTGGTCACCGTCGCCCGGCGGATCGTGATCGACGGACACCGCAGCCGGCAGGCCCGGCCGCAGGAGGTCGACCCCTCCCCGTTGGAACTCATGCCCGCGGAGGACGAGATCGACCGTGCACTGCGGCTCATGACCCTGACCGACGCGATGCAGGATCTCAGCGACGCCCATCGCGAGGTGCTGGTCGAGACCTACTTCAAGGGGCGGACCGTCAACGAGGCGGCCCAGACCCTCGGCATACCCAGCGGGACGGTACGGTCCCGGGTCTTCTACGCGCTGCGCTCGATGAAGCTCGCGCTCGAGGAGAGAGGAGTAACGGCATGACAGCGCAGACGCACCACCCGGGACATGACGCCGTTGGCGCGTATGTGCTCGGCGTGCTCGACGAGGCGGACGCCACCTATTTCGAGGAGCATCTGGCCGGCTGCGACCAGTGCGGACGGCAGCTGGACGAGCTGACCGGACTGGAACCGCTGCTGGCCGATCTGGCCACCGACATCCCCGGGATCCACGGCAGCCCCGGGCGGACCCAGCTCACGGGCCACACTCCGCATGCCTTCAGCGCCACTCCCAACGCCATCGAGACCCTCACCGCGCGCCCCGGTCCGGCCCTGTTCAACCGGATGGTCGGCGAGGTCGCGGCGTCCCGCGCCAAGCGGCGGCGGCGCGGTCTCTACCTGGTCGCGGCGGCGGCCGTGCTGATCGTCGGCGGCCCGGTCGGCACGATCGCGGTCACCTCCGGCGGCTCGGACAGCTCCGTCTCGGCCGCCCCCAGCGAGAGCGTCCTCTTCAAGGGGATGCCCGACAAGGTGCAGGACACCGACCCGGACACCAAGGTGAACGCGGCGGTCGCGCTGGAGGACAAGATGTGGGGCACCGACGCCGTCCTCCGGCTGAAGAACCTCAAGGGCCCGCTGGACTGCAGTCTGATCGCGGTCTCCAAGGACGGCCATGAGCAGACGATGATGACCTGGTCCGTGCCCGAGTGGGGCTACGGGATCGAGGACAGCCCCAAGGCGGAGGCGAGAGGTCCGCTGTGGGCGCACGGCGGCGCGGGCATGAAGCGCTCCGACATCGAACGCTTCGAGGTCCGTACGACCGACGGAAAGCGCCTGGTCTCCCTGAACGTCTGACCTGCCACCGGAACGTCTGACCTGCCACTCGGATCGCCGATCAACCCATGCGGCGCGGTGAGCGAGATGTTACACAGAGTGTGATATGTCGTGCTTCGCGTCCCCGGGGGGTCCGGATCCGAGGAGGCACCCCGTGGCTGACCCGGACGCCCATCAGCAGCGCATGTTCGCTCAGTATGTGCTGCCCGAGGTCGAGGTGCTGCTGCGCGTGGCCATGTCACTGACCACCCAGCGAGCCGACGCCGAGGATCTCGTGCAGGACACGTTACTACGGGCGTACCGGGCAGTCGGCCGTTTTGACGGGAGACATCCACGGGCCTGGCTGCTGACGATCATGCGGCACGCGGAGGTCAGCCGGCGCCGCCAGCGCCGGCCCCGGCTGCTCGACGACCCGGACACGGAGCTGGAGCGGCTGGTCCCGGCCCGGGACGCGACACCGGAGGAGCTGGTGGTGGACACGACGTTCGACGAGGCCGTGGACGCCGCGTTCACGGCGCTTCCGCTGCGGGACCAGCAGGTGGTGCGGCTGGTGCATGTGGACGGGCTGTCGTACGCGGAGGCCGCACAGGTACTGGACGTCCCCAAGGGGACGGTGATGAGCAGGCTGCACCGGGCGCGCAAGCGGATCCGGAACCAGCTGCTGGCCGCGGGAGTGGAATCGGAGCGAGGTGGCGCATGAGCAGATGGACATGGTGGCGGACCACACCCACCACGGGGACCACGCAGACCACCGGACGGCTCCGGACCACACGATGTCCCCTGGGCGCGCCGATGCTCCAGTCGTATCTGGACGGGGAGCTGGACGCCCCGGCCGCGGCCCGGGTGCGCACCCATGTGGCCGAGTGCCACCGCTGCGCCCGGGAGCTCGCCGTCTACCAGCGGATCAGCGAGGCGCTGGCCGCCCGCGCGACGATCGACGAGGCGGTGCTGGACCGGCTCAGGGACTTCGCGGAGTCCCTCGCGGAGCGGGAGAGCCGGGAGAGCCAGGAGAGCCAGGAGCAGCCGGGGACGGAGGGGGCGCCGCAGGAGCCGATCCCGGGGACGGAGACGGTGCCGCCGGAGGCGATGCCGAACGAGGCGATCCCGGCCGAGACGATCCCGGCCGAGGCGATGCCGGCCGAGGCGATGCCGGCCGAGGCGATGCCGGCCGAGGCGATGCCGGCCGAGGCGATGCCGGCCGAGGCGATGCCGACGGAGACGGTCCCCGGGACGGCGCCGGGGGCGGATCGGGACGCCGATCAGGGCGCGGTGCACAAGGCGGGAGGCTGACGGCCACCGGATCAAGCCCCGCGCCCGGGGCGCCCGTGCCGGGACCGGACAGCACGGCGGTCCGGTCGCGTGCCCGCGAGGGTCTGCGCAGCAGCAGGGCCGCGGTGAGCAGGGTCCCGGTGATCAGGGCCACATCGGCGAGGTTGAAGACCGGCCCGCGGGCGTCCAGCGTGATCCAGTCGATGACGGCGCCGCGCAGCGGGCCCGGCGACCGGATCATCCGGTCGGCGCCGTTGCCCATCGCTCCCCCGGCGATCAGCCCCAGGCCCAGCGCCGCGCCCCGGCCACGGACCCGCAGCCCGGCACCGGCCGCGCCCAGCGTGGCCACCGCGCCCGCGAGCGTGATCACCACGATCAGCGCGGGCCGACTCTGGCCCAGGCCGAAGGCCACGCCGGTGTTGCGCACCAGCAGCGCGCAGAACGGCCCGAACCGGGCCTGCGGCCCCGCGGTGCCGCTCCAGGCGGCCAGCGCCATCGCCTTGCTCAGCTGATCGGCCACGATCACGGCGAGCGCGACCAGGGGGAAGAGCAGCCGGCCAGTCGCCGGGTGGAGCTTCATCATCGGCCTCCCTGGGGGTGGGGGCCGGTCCGCGGGCGCGGTCCGCGGCCCGGGAAGGAAACCCGCCGGGCAGCCGCCCCGCTTCCCTTCCGGGGAAAAACACACGTTCCCATCCGGGGAAAACCCAAGACGAGGGGCCGCCGGCGGGCCGGCCGGCGGGCCCGCGCGGCGTGGCCACGCCGGGATGCGGGCTCTGT
>NZ_JBHYVB010000179.1:0-2223 GCF_042750115.1 Streptomyces sp. NPDC059455 | reverse complement strand
CGGCTCACCGGTCGAGTTGCCGTGGGGCGGCGGTTTGGCCGCCCAGCAGCGGTGCAGGTTAGGCGGCCCCGTGTAAGGCAACCCGCGCCCCCTCCTGGTGCCCGCGGCGCGCCCCCCCCCCGCCGCCCCCCCGGCGCCCGGCCCCGGCCCCCCTCGCTGCTTGCCAACGCCGTGATCAGCTATGTGGTCATCGGCGGTGTACCGAAGGGGTTACTCCGACTTACTTCCCCTTCTTCGCCTCCAGGAGCGGCGTCTGGTACTTGGCCAGCATCTTCATCTTGTTCTTGTCGATCGTCTTCCAGTCGTTCTTCAGCACACCGCCGGTGTCACCCGAGTCCGGGTTCCAGGTCCAGTAGGTGTAGCTGATCTGGTGCTTCTTGAGGTAGTCCATCAGGGCGTTCTGCCAGACGGCCTCGGAGCTCTTACCGGCGGTCTTCTTACCACCGAACTCACCGAGCAGCAGCGGGGCGATGTTCTGCTTCTTGATGTACGCCCAGTGCTTCTCCCAGATGGCCGGCATGTTCTTCGGGAAGTCCTTCGCCATGAACCAGTTCTGGTTGTAGACGCCCGGACCGTAGTCGTGGGCCGAGTAGACGACCTTGTTCGGCTCGTCGAGCTTCACCGGGTGCTTCTTCACACCCTGGAGGTCACCGCCCCACCAGAACTGCTCGTTCTTGTGGCGGTCCGTACCCTCGACGAAGATCAGCCAGTTCTTGTTGACCTTGTGGATGGCGTTACCGGCCTTGGTGGCCGCCAGCTGCCAGTCGGTCTTCGGGTTGCCGTCGCCCCACGTGGCCTGGCCACGCGGCTCATTGTGCAGGTCGGCGCCGATCACCCGGTCGTTGTTCTTGTAACGCTTGGCCAGCTGGACCCAGTCGTCCATCCACTGCTTCTCGGAGAGGCTCTGGGAGTGCCACAGCTCACTCTGGCCGTACTGGTCCGGACGGTGCTGGTCCAGGATCACCCGGATACCACGGTCGGTGGCACCCTTGACGATCTTGTCCATGATCTGCTGGGGGGTGAGGCCCTTCAGATCGGGGTTCTTGTGCCAGTCGATGCCATTGGGCTTGGCGGACGACTTGAACATGTCGTTCGCGTACGGCAGGCGCATGGTGTTGAAGCCCTGCTTGGCCATCTGGTCCAGCATCGACTCCCAGTTACGGGTCCACAGGCCGTGCGGCGCGTAGGTGCCGGTCTCGAAACCGAACCAGTTCACACCGGTCAGGACGACCTTCTTGCCGTCGGAGTCGACGATGTCGCCCTTCTTGGTGGTCAGGGGACCCTCGCCCGCGCCGGTGGCCTTGGCGCCGACGGCGGAGGTGGTGGTGGCCGACTGGCCATCGGAGTTGTTCACCGCGAAGGCGGTGACAGTGCCACCCACGGCAGCAGCAGCGACGACGGCCGCGGCGATACCGAAGCGGAGACGCTGCGAGCGCGGCGCACGCTTGGTCTCGGTGGTCGGGGCGTTGTTCTGATCCATGGGGGAATTCATTCGGAGATGCTCCTGAGCAAATCGGGTACTGCGGTTTTCAGGACGCTGGGGTTGTTCGTCGGAGATTCCAGACATTCCATCTGCGGGTCGGAGACTGCGGTCAGCCGGACAATCCGCGCGGACGGTAGGAGTTCGCCGATCAGGCGGACCAACCGCTGCGCTTGCCAGCTGGGCTCATCCACGTCGATCAGCACCACATCCGGCTGCATGTGATTAGCCAGAGAAATTGCCTCTCGGGCCGACCCTGCAATTCCGGATAGCTCCAGTCCGGGCTCCTCGACAACGAGATCGGCGAGAGCACTCAACACCAATGGGTGGTGCTCCACGACGAGAACTCTGTGCATCGATGGGAGCTCCTTCGGGGCTTGTCCTTTCGCTTCACGACATTAGGGAGTGACCGCGGTCGGAATCGCCGTACGCCTGGCTGAAATCTGCGTACCTCAATTGCGGGAATTCCGGGCACACCAAACGGCCGAATTCCGCGTACCTCAGTTGAGGTAGAGGAATTCGGCCGTTTTATATGGATTATGTCCGTTTTGGTGGGTGATTCGGAGTGCTCAGGAGGCGCTCAGGGGGTGCTTGGGGGCCGCCCAGGGCTCCTCAGGACATGCGAAAGGGGGGGGGGGCGGGGGGGTGCGGGGGGTGCGGGGGGTTGGGGGTGGGGGGTGTCGGCTGGGGCGGGGCCCCGGGTGCGCGGGGGCCGCGCGGGCCCCCCCGGCCCGGGGGAACGG
>NZ_JBHYVB010000178.1:0-24177 GCF_042750115.1 Streptomyces sp. NPDC059455 | reverse complement strand
CACCTCCGGTCCTGAAACCAGCCAGCCGACGAGTCCTGCGCACCCGCATCCTCGGCGGCGTGATCAACGAGTACAGCTATGCCGCTTGACCAGGAGCGACGATTATTCGAGCCCCACAGGTGACCGCGTCTGCGGTCAGCTGCGCGGATACCGGCACGATCTTCCTGGACGGCTCCCCCGATCAGGGCCGGCGCGCGTTGTCTCTCGTCCCCGACCTGCACGTCTGCGTCGTCGCCCTGTCGTCGGTGGTGGTCGGTGTGCCGAAGGCGGTCGCCCGGCTGGTCCCGGAGCGCCCGACGACGCTGATCAGTGGACCGTCGGCCACGTCCGACATCGAGCTGGAGCGCGTCGAGTGCACGGCCCGCGCACCCTGGTGGTGGTGATCCGCACCGACGTATGAGTCCCGGCCGCTCGCTCCCGCCCGGCAACCGTCACCTCGCGCCCGGCGCGCCTGAAGGGTGTCAGTATTCCGATCAGGCTGCTGAACTGGGCGTTTCCTGTGGATGGTGAGGCGGTCGGGGTGGCGTGGTGTGGTACTCGCTGAGCAGTCCGCCGAGTACCTGCTTGCGCCTGATCGTGGCGGCGGGGACCCGACACAAAGCGTCCTCAATCCGTTCTGCCGCAGCCACGGCGTCGAAAACCTCTGGGTGACCGACTCTCGTTCTTCCGTCCTCCGCGGCGCTCAATCCGGCCCTGACGATCGGGGCGAACGCGCTGCGCGTCGCCCCTGCTCTCGCGCGGGCGACCAAGGGCGGCTGAACCGCCGGGGGCGCGCCACGGGCCGGTCACCTCGCCGAACCCTGTCGGCCGGCCAGGGCGCGGACGCGTTCGGCCGCGCCGTGAAGGACGTGGGCGAAGGCGGTGTCGCCTTCGGCGGTCTCGATCAGGGCGGCGGCGACGTCGCCGAGGTGTCCGTCCTCGGGCGCGAGCAGGAGGTGCACACCGGCGCGGATGGCGGCCACCGCGGTCCGGGGGGCGGTGCGCCCCCGGAGGGTGGCGGGGGCATCGAGGTCGTCGCTGACGATCAGGCCGTCGAAGCCCAGGTCCCGAAGGAGCGCGACCGTGGCGGGGGAAGCGAGGGCGGCTTCGTCGCCGTCGAGCGCGGCGACGGGGGCCGGGCCCATCATGACGGCTCGTGTGCCGGCCCGGACGCAGGCGGCGAAGGGGATGAGGGCGCTTTCGGTCCAGCAACCTTCGGGAACGTGTGCCACGTCCAGAGCAGGATCCGCGGTGACCTCTGGAAAGCCGGGGAAGTGCTTGGTGACGGCTGTGACACCTGCGCGCTGCACGCCGGTGACGAAGGCTGCCGCCAGTTCTCCGATACGGGCCGGAGGGAGGTCCAGGGTGCGCCCCCGCAGCCAGGGGTTGTCTCCCGTCAGGCGGTCGCACACAGGGGACAAGAAGGTGTTGACGCCCAGTCGCAGGGCGGCATGACCCAGTTCGTGGGCGGAACGCTCCACGTCCGCCGGGTCGGTGTCCGGTCCGAAGTCGGGCAGGCCGGGGACGAGGCGGTGCAGCCGCTTGGTCCCCCAGGGCTCCTGGTCGACGGCGACGAGCACGCTCGCGCCGGCGATGGCGCGCAGCCGTGTGGTGAAGTCGATGAACTGCTGCGGGGTCTCGGTTGTCTGCCGCTCCTCGGTCATGGCACGGGCTACGTACTCGGCGCGGGACTCTCCGATGATCACGGAGCGGGTGCCGGAGGCGAGCAGTGAGGCCAAGGAGTCGGGGATGGTGAATCCGTCGACCGCGGGCAGCAGGACGGCGTGAGCGTCCTGCGTGATGGTGGTGGTCATGTTGGGCAAGTCCTTACTCGGTTCGCGGTGCGGTGCGCCCCGCGCGGTGGCCTCGTCAGACGGTTTTGGCCCTCGGCCGCAGCACTCAGGCCGCAGCAGCCGAGGACCGCGGAGTCGAAGCGCAGCGCCGTAAGGAAGGCGAGGGCGAGGGACCCGGTCAGGGCGCCTTCGGCGGCGCGGGGCCGTCCGCCCGGCACCATCAGGGTGGTCGGGCTCGGAGAGCCGCCGAGTACGTGAATGGCCTGCAAGGACAGGGGCATCACGGTGACCTGCCGTCCACACAGCAGGCGGGCGACCTCCAGGCAGGTGGTGCCGCTGTCGAGGACGACGGTCTCGCCGTCGGCGATGAGCGAGGACACCTCGGCCGCGATCCGGCGCTTGGCGTCGAGGGCCTCGTGGGCGCGTAGTGCGAAGGACGGCTCCTCGCCCCTGGGCAGCGGAGTGGCGTGGCCTGGCACCGCTTCCTCGCCTTCCCGAACATCTGGTTCAAGCGCGACGCCACCGGTGGGGCAACCCCGACGTGCCCGACCTCAACGCCAGTTGCGAAGCCATGGTCCACATCGCTTCGATCGACAACCTCGCCAAGCGGGTATCGGACGAGACCATACCCGCCTGGCGAGGGACTGCCAGCATTAAGGGGTAATTCACCTACATCAAACGCCCTCTCAGAGGTGCTGTTCCGTGGCCCTGGTCCGCTGGTACTCGTCCTGCCGCTCGTCCGTGATGTACGCCGGCACCGGGAAGTCCCACCAGCCAGGCACCCAGGGGCCGGCGGCGTCGCGGTCCGTCGGTACCTCGACCAGGGCCGGGGCGCCCGACTGGACGGCCTTGAGCAGGGTCTCTTCCAGCGACGCGGCGTCGTTGACCTTCCACGACTCGATCCCGAAGGACCGGCCCATGGCGGCGAAGTCGGGACTGTACGGCGAGCCGTCGGGGTGCGAGAACTCGACGCCGATGTGCCGTGAGGTCTGCTTGCGCTGGCCGCCGCGGATCGACATGTAGCCGGCGTTGTTCTGCACGACGAAGACCACCGGGGCGCCGGCGGTGACGCTCAGGGCGATCTCCTGGGCAGTCATGAGGAAGTCGCCGTCGCCGAGCACGCACACCACAGGGCTCTCCGGCCGGGCCAGTTTCGCGCCAATGGCGGCCGGTACGGCCCAGCCCATGGAGGAGAAGCCGCCGGAGGTGAGGTGCGTGCGCGGCGAGTAGACGGGGAAGGTCTGCTTGACCGCGCCCTGGGTGTTGCCCGAACCGGCAACGATGATCGCATCGCGCGGGAGGACGGAGCGCAGGGCGCCCAGCGGGCGCTGCGAGGTGAACGGGAAGCGGTCGCTGTCGCGGCGGCCGGCGAGCTTCTCCTCCCACTGCTCCTTGAGCGCGGCGAGTTCGGCCAGGTACTCGGTGCGGTCGGCGCCCTTGGCGGGCAGCGAGTCCACGATCGCGGCGACCGCCCGTTGCGCGTCCGCGACGATGCCGACCTCGGCCGGGTAGTTCTTGCCGATCTCGTGCGGGTCGATGTCGATGTGGATCAGCTTCGCGGGCGGGATGGAGAAGGTGACGCCCTTGGCGTAGCTGGAGGCGGACCAGTCGGTGAAGCGACAGCCGACGGAGACGACGACGTCGGCGGAGCCGGCGATGGCGTTGCCGACGATCGTGCCGGTCTGGCCGACGCTGCCCGCGAACAGTTCGTGGTCCTCCGGGAAGGCGCTCTTCCCGTTCCATGTGGTGACGACCGGGATCTTCCACCGCTCGGCGAGGGCGAGGACCTGGTCGGACGCCTCGGAGGTGATCGCACCGCCGCCGACCACGATGACCGGCCGGGTGGCCGCGCGCAGCACGTCGACAGCGCGTTCCACGGCCTCCGGGTCGGGGTGCTGGCGGCCGACGGGGAGGCGCCGTTCGAGGTCGTGGAGCTCCACGTGCGCGGCCTCGGCCTGCACGTCCATCGGGACTTCGAGGTGCACTGGGCCCGGACGGCCGGTCAGCATGGAGTTGAAACAGCGGTGCAGGACGAAGGGAAGCTCCTCGACACGGGTGACAACCCAGTGCCGTTTGCTGACGGCTTCGGCCACCTTGGGGAAGTCGTTGGCCGTGTAGCGGTCGAGCTCCTGGAGCAGTCCGTGACCGCGCATATGGGTCGGCGGGCCGCCGGTGATGACCAGGACGCTGGTGGAGTCGGTGAAGGCGGTGCCCATGCCGATGACGGTGTTGCTGGCGCCGGCACCGATGGAGGTCACCGCGGCCTGAGGACGCCCGGTGACCCGGTAGTAGCCGTCCGCGAGGTGGACGGCGCTCTGCTCGTGGAAGGTCTGGATGAAGGGGATCTTGGATTCGTCGTCGAGGAAGGCGTCGGTCAGCGACCAGATGCCGTGGCCGGGAATGCCGGCGACGTAGTCGACTCCGTAGTTGCGCAGGGTCCGCGCAACGATCTGACCTCCGGTGAGGACAGGCATGGGGTGCTCCCAGTCGGGTCGGTTCGGGTGGTGGGGGTCAGGCGCCCCGGCGGGCGGCCCAGGCGAAGCCCTGCGCGCACAGCCGGGTGACGTCCGGGTTCTGCAGGTCGTCGAGGTCGTGTCCGACCGCGCTGTAGAAGACACGGCCCTGTCCCCAGGTGCGGGTCCAGGCCTGCGGGATGGTCCGGTCCTCCAGCCAGGGCAGGTGCTCGCCGGTGAAGGTGGTCTCCGCGAGGACGTGGTTGTTGGGGTCGACGGACATGTAGTACTGCTCGGAGGCGACTTGGAAATCCTTCACGCCGTCGGTGATCGGGTGGCCGGTGTCCGTGACGGTGACCTGGTAGGGGTACTTCACGCCTTCGCCCGCGGGGTGTTCGAGAAAGCTGCCGCCGATCAGCCAGTGGTACTTCAGGCTCGTCCGGAACGCGGCGGCAGCGCCGTGCCAGGCGGCGATCCCGGTGCCGGCCTCCACTGCCCCCAGCAGACTCGCCTCCTGGGCGGCTGTCAGCCCCTCGGACAGGAGGGCGTTGTTCCAGTTGAGCGCGATGAGGTCGTAGCCGGTGAGGTCGGCGTCGAGCGCGAAGATGTCGTTGGCCTCGTCGACGTCGAAGCCCAGGTCCCTGAAGATCGGCATGGCCCATTCCTCGGCGACCTGGTAGGGCTTGTGCCCCGGCCAGCCTCCGTACAGGTACAGAACGCGGGTCATGCGATGTTCCCTCCGGTGGTGGGCGTGAAGGCCGCGGCGCGGGCGCGCAGTTGCTCGGCGATCTCCAGGGCGTCACCTTCCGGTGCGGTGGACTTGCGCTCGGGCTTCGCGGCCAGCAAGTAGACGAGGCCCGCGGCCGAGACGACGAGGAAGCCGATCAGCGCGATCCACCGGTCCAGGAGCGGGGTTCCGGCTTCGCCGGTGGGCCAGGCAAGCAGAACCATCCCGAGGACACCGTAGGCCAGGGCCGCCACGTTGACCACGAATCCCCAGCGGCCGAGGGTCCAGGCTCCGGCGGGACGCCATCCCTTCAGGCGCATCCGCAGCGCGGCGAGCACCACCATCATGAAGGCCGCGTATCCGGCCAGCATCTGGAAGGCCACGATCTTGGTGAGCGAATCGGGCGAGTAGTACACGAACACGAAGATCACCAGTGGAACGACGTTCACGGCCAGCAGTGCGTTCAGGGGGACACGGTGCTTGCGGGAGATCCGCGAGAAGACCCGGGAGCCCGGGAACATGTCGTCGCGGGCGAAGGAGAAGACAATCCGGCTCGCAGCGGCCTGCTGGCTCATGACGCCCGCGATGAAGGAGGTGATGCTGACCATGAGCACCGCCTTCGTGCCCACGGTGCCGACCGAGCTCTGCAGGATCGAGGGGATCGGGTTGGCGTCCTTGCCCGAGAGGATCGAGGGCAGGTCGGGGGCGGCGAGCGCATAGCCGACGAACGCGAGGAGCGCGGCCACTCCGCCGACGGCCACGGTCAGCTGCATGGCCCGGGGGATGCTGCGGGAGGGGTTGGGGACCTCTTCGGCGATCTCGCCGCATGCCTCGAAGCCGTAGAAGAGGAACAGCCCGACGAGTGAGGCGGCGATGAAAGCCATGAAGTAGTTGTCGTGGGTGGAGCTGCTGGTCTCGAAGAAGATCGAGACGGAGTTGCGCCGCTCGAACATCAGCAGGTACAGGCCCACGAGAACGATGCCGATCAGTTCCGCGGCGAGCCCGATCTTGGAGATCAGGGCCAGTGTCCTGGTGCCGAAGCAGTTGCAGACCAGACAGACGACGGTCATGCCGATCGCGATCCAGAGGCGCTCGGTGGGGGTGGAACTGATGCCCGGCTCATCGGCGGTCCCGCCGAAGAGGCTGGCCACGAAGTCCGAGCTGAACAGCGCGGTGCTGGTGATGCCGATGGTGATGCAGCAGATGTAGGTCCACGCGTTGAACCAGGCGTAGCGCCCGTTCCAGAGCCTTCGGACCCACTGGTAGAGCCCGCCGGCGAGCGGGAACTGCGAGACGACCTCCCCGAAGACCAGCGCGACGAGGAACTGCCCGGCTCCGACGATGGCTATCCAGAAGACGGACGGCCCGCCGGCGGTCGACAGACCGAGTGCGAAGAGGGACACGACGCCCACGAGGGGCGAGAGGTACACGAAGCCGAGGGCGAAGTTCGCCCACAGGCTGACCTTGCGGTCGAAGCGCTGCTCGTAGCCCAGCGCGGCGAGCAGTTCCGCGTCCTCGGCCGAGGAGACAAGGCCCGGGGTCCCGCCCGAGGGGGGGACGCGGTGGGATCTGGGCGCCGTGTGCGCCTCGTTCTCTGTTGCTGACATGACGATCTCCCGGGGTCGAGGGTGAGGTGCTCCTTGTGGAACGGATGCCGCGCCGCGCCTGCGGTCCGGTGTAAGCCCTGGTCCGTCATCGCGGGTCAGGCCTGGTCGAGGGCGTAATCGGCCCAGCCCAGCGGGGCTGATCCGTAGCGCGCGGCGCGGACGTCACACGAGCGCGCGTGTCCCTCGAAGTTCTCGATGCGGGACGTCCTGCCGCATATCTCGCCGAGCCGGGCACTGGACCCGGCGTCCCTGATCTCCTGGTAGGTCACCGTCTTGAGGTACTTGCCGACCCAGAGACCGCCGGTGTAACGGGCCGCCCCCAGGGTGGGCAGTACGTGATTGGTGCCGATGACTTTGTCACCGTATGCGACACATGTCTTGTCGCCAAGGAAGAGGGCGCCGTAGTTGCGCATCCGGTGCAGGGCCTCGCGGGGCTCGGCCGTGAGGATCTGGACGTGCTCGCTGGCGTACCGGTCGGCGAGTTCGTAGGCGGCGGTGAGGGTGGGAACCACGATGACCTCGCCGTGGTCGCGCCAGGCCCGCCCGGCGACCTCGCCGGTGGGCAGGTCCGGCAGCAGTTTCTCCACCCAGGCGATGGTTCGCGTGGCCACGTCCTCGGAGGTGGTGATGAGGACCGCGGGAGAGTCCGGCCCGTGCTCGGCCTGGGACAACAGGTCGGTGGCCACCACGAACGGGTCGGCGGTGTGGTCTGCGACGATCAGTACTTCCGTGGGGCCAGCGAACAGGTCGATCCCGACCTCACCGAAGAGCTGGCGCTTGGCTTCGGCCACGTAGGCGTTGCCGGGGCCGGCGAGCAGGTCGACCGGGTCGATCGTCTCGGTGCCCAGGGCCAGGGCCGCCACGGCCTGGACACCGCCCATGACGTAGATCTCGTCCGCGCCGGCCAGGTGCATCGCGGCGATGCTGACGGGCGGCGGGGCGCCGCGGTCCGGCGGGGTCGTCGCGGCGACCCGCTCCACACCGGGGACCTTGGCCGTCAGGACGGTCATGTGGGCCGACGCGGTGAGCGGATAGCGGCCGCCGGGCACATACGCGCCGGACGCACCGACGGGGATGTTGCGCTGGCCCAGGAACACCCCGGGCAGGGTCTCGACCTCGAAGTCGGTGAGCGAGTCCCGCTGCGCCTGGGCGAAGCCGCGGACCTGCTGCTGGGCGAACCGCAGATCGTCGAGGACCGTCTCCGGGACGGAGGAGACCAGCGACGATCTCGTCGGGGCCCAGCCGGAAGGACGGCGGACTCCACTGGTCGAACTTCTGCGACCAGCGGCGCACGGCGGCATCGCCGTTGGCGCGCACGTCGGCGATGACCTCCGCGACGGTCTCGACGATTTCCGGACGGCTGGTCCGTGTCGGCTCCGAGGCTGCCGGAGCCTTGATGATTTTGCGTGATGAGGACACTCTGCACTCCTTGTAGGTGGTCGTGCCTGCGGGCTCGACCTGAAGTCTGGGTAAACACAGGGGTGGGGCGACAGGCACAGGGTGTGCAATATTGGCCGTAGATCCTGCACACTTTGAGGTAATGCGCACATGACTGATGTCCTGACGGTTCGCGCCGCACTGCAACTTGAGGTGTTCACCCGCACCGAGGTGCGCGTCTACGCCGGAGGGCGGAATCTCGACCGCCCCGTGCGCTGGGTGCACACCGGGGAGATCCCGGACATCCACCGCTTTCTCACGGGCCAGGAGATGCTGCTGACGGCCGGCCTCGGCATGGGTGACACGGCACTTCAGCAGCGGGCCTTCGTCCGGCGGCTCGCGGACGCCCACGCGGCCGCCCTCGTCGTCGAGCTGGCCGGGCGCATGTTCGACACCATGCCGCAGGCCGCTGTCGAGGAGGCCGAGGCGGTCGGCCTGCCCTTGGTGGGACTGGCCGACGAGATCCCCTTCGTCGAGACATCGGCCCAGGTCCACGAGGTGCTGGTCGGCATGCGCGTCAAGCAGCTGATCGCCGAGGAGGCCACCAACCAGGCGTTCATGGACCTGCTGCTGGCCGACGAGGACTACGTGGGCGTGGTCAGGGAACTGGCCCGCAAAACCGGGCGGCCCGTGGTGCTGGAGGACGCCGCCCACCAGATGCTCGCGTACGGAGGCGCCACCCCGGAGGCCGACCGGCTCGTCGACGAGTGGAGCGCGCACTCCCGGGCCATCCACGAACGCCACCACTCCCTCGTGACGCACGGCCGCGAGGTCCCCAACGCGCCGGCGGCGTCGTTCCGCGAAGTCGTGCCCTGCGCCCGCCAGCCGGTGATCCTGCGGGGCGAGTCATGGGGCTGGCTGCACCTGCTGCACGGCGGGGTGCAGCCGGGCCCGGCCGAGCTGCGCACGCTGGAGCGGGCCGCCGCGGCCGTGGCGATCACGCTGGTGAGTGAACGCGAGAGCGGCGCGCGGGCCTCCCAGCGCCAGACGGCGCTGCTGAACCGGCTGCTGCTCGAGGACATCACGGGTGAGAAGTTCGTGAGCCTCGGCCTGGCGCTCGGGCAGGATCTGCGCGGCCGGGACCTGATCGTCGTCACCGCCTGCTCGGGGGACGACGAACCGGCCCAGGACCACGCCCTGGCCCGGCTGCTGTGGGAGACGGGCCGGCCTGCCATCGTGGGCGACACCGGGGACTTCGACATGGCGGTCGTCGGCCTGTCCGGACCCGGTGACGCGGCCGACGTGCGCACCGTCCTGGCCGAGCACGGTCTGCGCGGCGGCATCAGCAGGGTCGTGGAGCCCGCGGCGCTGCCGCTGGCGCTGCGCCAGAGCCAAAGCGCCGCCTCTGTCGCGGCGGCGGCCACCACCGCGGAGGTGCGCCACTTCGACGACCTGGGGGCGCTGCGGCTGCTCGTGGCGCTCTCCGAGGGCCCCGAGCTCAGACGTTACGTCGAGGACGAGCTGGGCCCGCTGCTGGAACACGACGCACTGGTGAAGAACCCGCTGCTGCCCACCCTGCGCACCTTCCTCGACTGCGGTGGCAACAAGGCGCGCGCGGCCGACGCACTCTTCGTCCAGCGACGCACCCTCTACCACCGCCTCGAACGGCTCTCCGAGATCCTCGGCCTCGACCTCACCCGGGTCGACAACCAGCAGCGGCTGCAACTGGCCGTACGCGGCCACGACCTGCTGCGCAGGCCGACCCTGCGACGGACGTGACCGCCTTGCGGCGTCAGCTCTTCGTCGCCTTGGCCAGGGCCGGCGCGATACGCAGAGCGTTCGCCCCGATCGTCAGGGCCGGGTTAACGGCCGCGGAGGACGGGAAGAACGACGAATCGGCCACCCAGAGGTTCTCGATGTCGTGACTGCGGCACATCGGATCGAGCACGCTCGACCCCGGGTCGTGACCGGCAGCGGCCGTTCCGCACATGTGGGAGTTGGTCTCAATACCCATCCGCTGGGTGAAGATCAGCGGATAGCCGGACTTGCGGACCGCCCTGGTCACCCGGCGCACGAGTTCGTGGTGGGGGGCGAGGTTGGTCGGGGTCCAGTCGATGATGACGCGGTCGCCATCCACCCGTACCCGGTTCTCCAGGGAGGGCAGGTCCTCGGTCGCCAGATAGATGTCGATGCTTCTGGCCGACATGAACTTCAGGGCCCAGTTCGGTGCCCACGGGCGCGCGGACTTGAGCATCGGGGCCTGGAGCTTGCCCAGCATCTGGAGGTTACCCAGCGGGAAGGGGGTTCCCGGGCCGGCTTCGTAGAAGTCGTTGATGCCGAGGGTCTTCTGCCACTTCGTGGGGTTGGTCCGCAGCGGATTGACACCGACGAAGAACGTGCTGTTGTGGACCATGTAGTTGCGGCCCAGCAGCCCGGTCGAGTTACCGAGACCGCGCGGATGCCGGTCGTCGGCCGAGCGCAGCAGCAGCGCGGCCGAGTTGACGGCACCGCCGGCCACGGCGAAGGTCTTGGCGTGGATACGGACGGTACGGCCCGCGTGCCGTGCCTCGGCGGCTACGATCTTGTGGCCGTCCGGCGAGGTGATCAGGCGGGTGACCTGCGCACCGGTGAGGATCTTCACGCCGTCGCGCAGCGCGGGGAGCAGGATTCTGTTCTCGGCGTCGGACTTCATACCGGTCTCGTCCGGACAGCCGTCGGCCGTTGTCACCGCGGCACGGTCGGCCTGTGTCTCCACGTTCAGGGCGTTAGGCGTGTGGAACGGATGCAGGCCCTGGCCGCGTAGCGATCGGGCGAACCGCTCGATCTCCGGTTCATGGTCGAGTGCGGGACAGGGGTACGGCTTGGAGCGCGGCGGCTCGGTCGGGTCCTCGCCGGTCTGCCCGTGCACCTGGAGCAAACCCTCCATGGTGTTGTAGAAGGGCTCCAGATCGTCGTAGGTGAACGGCCAGGCGCGCGAGACGCCCTCCTGGTGTTCCACCTCGGTGAAATCGCTGCATCGGAACCGGGGCAGCATGGCGCCGTAGAAACGGGTGTTTCCACCCACCCAGTAGTACACACCCGGCGCGAACGGCTTGCCGGAGCCGCCGTCGTACCAATAACCGGCGTTCTTGTACCGGCCCCGGATATACATCTCGGTCGGCTGGGAGTTCTCGGGCTCACGCGGAAGGAAATTGCCCCGTTCCACGACGAGTACCTCAAGGCCGGAGTCCTTCAGTGCCCAGGCCAGAGCGGAACCGCCCATGCCGGAGCCGATGATCAGGACATCAGTGCTGATCTCAGCGGCGGCACCTACTGAGACGAGGGCATCGGGCCGAAGCTCCGGAGGTGTGTAGTCCTTTCGGACCGGGCTGGACATGAAACAGAACTCCCTCACATGCGTTGTGTGCGCTGAGCCGTTTGTCGAAGTTGGCCGGCGGGTTCCACGCCCATCAGCGGCGCGGCGGCCGCGCTGACCGTCCACCGTGCGTCCTGCACACGCGAACGCCGCGGCGGCCCTGCGTGGCACCACTGCAACGATCACCGGGACGTATCGGAATCTCCGTGAGCGGGTAATTCTGGCGGACCAGATTACCCATGGGTCAGCCCCCTCTTAAGGCTTATGAGGGGGTTCCATAAATGCTTTCAGCCTGTCGACGTCCGAATGAATGAGGCGGCCTTTTCTCCAATCATGATGGCTGGAGCATTTGTGTTTCCGGTGACGAGTGTCGGCATGATCGATGTGTCTGCCACGCGGATGTTCTCGAGCCCGTACACACGAAGTTCATGGTCGACGACCTTGCCCATCATGCAGGTGCCGGACGGGTGGTAGAAGGAGAACGATTGAGTGCGAATGAAGTCGTCGATATCCTGGTCGCTGTCCGACACCGGGGCGAGTCCGGCGTTGGCGGCCGCCCGCAGGTCCGATTCCAGCATGGCAGTCAGCCGCGGTTCACGGGCGATGCGCATGCACAGACGGACGCCCTCTCGCAGCCGCCGGCGGTCGTCAGCGTCGTCGAGGTAATTGTGAAAGATGCGCGGCTTGGCGTAGGGGTGGGAATGCCGCAGCCGCACCGAGCCGCGGCTCGCAGGCCGTGCAACGTAAGGACCGAATGACATTCCAGGCTCGAGTGGCGCGGCAAGACCTTCGTCACGGACGATGCCCAGTGCTGCATGAACTTGGATGTCAGGGGCGGGGACATCGTCGCTGGAGCTGAAGAAGCCGCCGACCTCGTTCCAGGCCATCGGGCCGGTACCGTGCCGGCGCAAGAGTTGTTCTTCCCGCGAGGTGTCCGGTCCCAGGATCGGCTCGGTTCGGCTGAAGAAGCTGATGAAGCACCCGGTGTGATCCTGCATGTTCCTGCCGACATCAGGCAGGTTGTGCAGGGGGGTGATTCCCCCTGCGGAGAGTTCGTCGGCTGGCCCAACGCCGGACTGGAGTAGCAGATGGGGCGAGTTGTAGGCCCCTAGGGACAGCACGATTTCACGGTTGACACGGATTGTCCGGACGGTTCCCAGGTGGTCGACTTCCAGGCCGACCGCCTGGCTGCCATCTAAACAGATGCGCAGAGCGGTCGTCGAGGGCAGAACGGTGAGGTTTGCGCGACCTGCGGCCGGCTCCAGGAACGCTGCGGCGCTACTGCAGCGCAGACCGTTTCGCTGCGTGACCTGGTGGTAGCCAACGCCCTCCTGCTCGGGTCCGTTGAAGTCCGGGTTGTGTTTGTGCCCGCATCCTGAGCCGCCTCGACCCATGCCGTCAGAAGAGGATGAACCGAAATGGGGTCGCTGACCGCGAGGGGGCCACCGGCACCGTGGAAGTCGTCGGCTCCACGCTCGTTGTCCTCGGACTTCTTGAAGAACGGCAGGACATCGTCATAGCCCCAGCCCGGGTTGCCGAGTCGCTCCCATGTGTCGTAGTCATGGTGGTGACCGCGAACGTAGAGCATCGTGTTCATCGAGCTGGTTCCGCCGATCACCCGGCCGCGGGGCAGGTAGGCTCGGCGCCCTCCGAGCCGGGGCTCGGGTTCCGTCTCGAAGTCCCAGTCGAATGCGGTCTTGAGCTGCTGAGAGAAAAGCGCGGGGATCTCGAAGAGGCGGCCTCGGGCGGGCGACCCTGCTTCAATCAGCACGACCGTGACGTTCGGATCCTCGGACAGGCGGGCCGCAACCGTGCAGCCGGTTGAGCCGGCCCCGACGACGATGTAGTCATACGATTCCGCGTTCATTCCGCCTCCATGGAAATCCAGTCTCGACGACCTGCGTCATCGCCATCCGCGTGCCGGGAAGAAACGCGTGTTCGGGTGGGGAACTGGGAGTCAGGCCGGAGCGGCCTTGCCCTGCACTGGTTCCTGAAGAGGCTAGATAGGTCAGACATAACTCAGCACATGCACGAGGTGGGCAATATTCACCCGCGTGAGTACACACTGTGAGGCACGTTGCGAATCGTGGCCGCACCTGTGAAGAAGACGAGGCACGCGCCAGACCGGAGCCGCAGGACGCGCCGGATCGTGGCAGCGGCCACACCGGGCAGCTCATCGCCACGGTGCTGCGGCGAGCGCTCACCGAGCCGGGTCTGTGGCAGCACGTGCCGGGGCGGACGGGTCTGGCCGAGGCATGGGTGGAGGAAGTGCTACGCCGCGAACCGCCGGTCACTACGTGGCGCCGGGTCACCGTCCGCTCCGCCGAACTGGGCGGGGTGAGCATCCCTGAGGGCGCGCAGTTGCTGCTGATGCTGATGGGCAGCGGATCCGACCCGACGGTCTTCCCCGTCCCGGAGCGGATGCGCCCGTATCGGACGAACGTCCGTCACCACCTCGCATTCGGCGTCGGCCGTCATCGCTGCCCGGGCGCGTCCCCGGCGCGCACAGAAGCGGCCGTGGCCTTGCGCATAGCGGCCAGTCGCCTGTCCGGAGTACGGCTGGAGGAAGGCGGGACCGAGTCCCCGATGCTGGGTCTGCCATCCTTCCGGGCTCCCCTCGGCGTCACCGTCAGCCGATGAACCGGCGACCTGCCGTGTGACCATCGAACGGGATGATGCGGACGGTTTGCTCTCCGAGCTCAACGAGTACGCGGTCGAGTAGGCGCGAGGCGGTCGATGCGACCGTCCTGGCCGCCTCGCTCGTAGTGCGTACGTCGACGGGACCGGTCGGCCGAAGCTGAGAGCCTGCTGCGCACCCCCGCTCACGGCTCCACACTCAAGTCCGCGGCGGCGCGGTGCTCGCCCGCACCACGAATTCCACCGGCGGGAGCTCGGCAGCCTGGAACTCTCCTCCCTCGGTGAGCGAAACCAGCGCCTGCGCGGCGGCGCGCCCCCAGGTCAGCACATCCTGGCGCACCGTCGTCAGCGGTGGCGCGATGCAGTCGGCCAGCGGGATGTCGTCGAAGCCCACCACCGACAGGTCCTCGGGGACCCGCAGCCCGCGGCTGGTCGCGGCGGTGATCCCGGCGATGGCCATCAGGTCGTTGGCGTACACGATGGCGGTCGGTGGCCGGTCCAGGTCCAGCAGCTGATGCGTGGCCTGGGCGCCGGCCGCACCGGTGAAGTCCGCCGCCACGGGTGGGATCTCGGGCAGGCCGGCATCCGCCAGGGCACCGCGCCAGGCGTCGCACCGGGCCTCGGTGTGCACATACCCCGCGGCGCCGCAGACGTGTCCGATCCACCGGTGGCCGAGCGAGCGCAGATGGCTGACCGCACGCCGCACCCCGCTGCCGTCGTCGACCCCGAGGGCCGGCACCCGGCCGCCGTGCTGCGGTGGTCCGACGATCAGTGCGCTGATGCCCAGCTCCGTCATGAGTGCGGGCCGCGGGTCGTCGGTGCGCAGATCGGTGAGGAACACGCCGTCGACCCGACCGTCACGGGCCAGCCGCTCATACGCCTGCCGTTCGGTTTCCTCATCGGGGACGACCTGCAGCACGAGCGCGTAGCCGAGCGGCGCGAGGCCGGTCTCGATGCCGGCGACGAACTGTGGGAAGAACGGGTCGGTACTCAGCAGTTCCGGCGGTCGGCGCATCACCAGGCCGAGGGTCTGGGACCGCTTGGTGGAGAGCGCTCGGGCGCCGGCGTTGGGCTGCCAGCCCAGCTGGTCGATCGCGTCCAGGACCCGCTGGCGCGCCTGCGGGCTGACACCGGGGCGGTCGTTGATGACGAAGGAGACCGTCGCCTTGGAGACCTGGGCCAGCGCGGCGACATCACCGATCGTGGGCCGACTGCCCCCGCCCCGGCGTGGCCGGGGAGGCGTCGCCTGGCGGGAACCGTCCGCCGATCCACCCGGTTTGTCCTGGCCCCGCACCATACCGCCTCGCCTTCCAGTGATTCGGGACGTACGGCTCCTGGGTGGCAGAACTGAGCCACCCGGGTCACCGAAACGTTTCGCACCCGTCCTTGACGCTTAGATATTAAACCGGTTTGATGACGCTCGTAACCCCGCGGTGATCATTCTGGCGGGGCGGGCCGGCGGCGACGAGAGGGGAGTCGCTTCGGACCCTCAACCACCCGCATGGAGAGGAGTTGGGCACAATGAGGCGTTTTCCGCGTGTAACGGTGCTGACCGCCGCCGCAGCGCTTGTCCTGCCATTGTCCGCCTGCGGTTCGGGCGATGCCGACGGCGGCAGGCCGACCTCGGGACCGATCGACATCTGGTACTCGACGAATGAGCAGGAGCAGGTCTGGGCCAAGGCCGCAGTGGCTGCCTGGAACGCCGAGCACACCAAGGAGAAGGTCACCGCCAAGGCGGTGCCGTCGGGCAAGTCCACCGAAGATGTCATCGGGGCCGCGATCACCGCGGGCAACACCCCGTGCCTCGTCTACAACACCGCTCCGGCGGCGGTCGCCGCATTCCAGAAGCAGGGCGGCCTGGTGAATCTCTCGGACACCTTCGGCGATGCCGAGTCCTTCATCAAGAAGCGCTCCGGCGGTGCCGCGGACGGCTTCCGTTCCCCGGACGGCAAGTTGTATCAAGTGCCGTGGAAAACCAACCCGTTCATGCTCTATTACAACAAGGACGTCTTCAAGAAGGCCGGCCTGGACGCCGAGAATCCGAAGCTGAGCACGTACGACGATGTGCTGGCCGCGGCGAAGAAGATCAAGAGCAGTAAGGCGGCGAAGTTCGCCTTGTATCCGCCGGCGACCAGTGACTACACCAATGCGCTGTTCGACTTCTATCCGCTGTACCTGGCCAACTCCGGCGGCACGCAATTGGTGAAGGACAAGAAGGCCACCTTCACTTCCGACGCCGGACGGCAGACCCTCGGCTTCTGGCAGCAGATGTACGCCAACGGATACTCGTCCCCGGAGGCGTACAGCGGCGACATGTGGGCGGGTCCGTTCGCCGACGGGGTGGCCGCCATGGGCATCGCCGGGCCGTGGGGCAAGGGACAGTTCGACGGCAAGGTGAAGTACGGCGTGGTGCCGCTGCCCACGGCCGAGGGAATACCGGCAGACAAGACATCGACGTTCGCGGACTCCAAGAACGTCGGTCTGTTCACCTCGTGCAAGCACAAGCGGACCGCCTGGGAATTCACCAAGTTCTCGATGAGCGCGAAGAACGACGCGGCACTGCTGGAGGAGACGGGGCAGTTCCCCACCCGCAGTGACGTGGCCGCCGTCGCGGGGGGCTATCTCAAGGACAATCCCTTCTACCGGCCCTTCGCCGACGCGGTGCCGCGGGCGGTGGACGTGCCGAACATCGCCGGCTCGACCGAGGTGTGGAAGACGTTCCGCACAGCCTGGGAAGACGCGGTGCTGCCCGGGAAGGGCGATGTGAAGTCGACCTTCGACAAGGCCGCGCAGCAGATCGACGACCAGATCGCCGGCTGACGAGGCACACCATGAAATCACTCCGCGACAGCCGCGATGGGACCCAGGCCGCAGGTGATCCGCCCCGCGGCCGGCACCCCCGGCCATCGCCCCGCCACGCACCGCCGGCAGCCGCAACCGAACGCCGTATCCCGGGTCGCCGGCCCGGCGCCTCGCGGCTCCAGCGTTGGCTGGGCAACAGCCCGCTCGGGCTCGTCCTGACCGCGCCGTACACCGCCTACGTCCTGGTCGTGTTCATCATCCCGTTCGGGGTCGGCGTATGGATGGCCTTCCACGATTACTTCTTCACCGCGCCCGGCGTCTCCGTGCCGCACCCGTTCGTCGGGTTCGACAACTTCACCGAGGTCCTCGGCGAGGAGAAGACCCAGCGCGCCTTCGCCAACCTCGGGTTGTTCATGGCGATCAACATTCCGCTGACCGTGGTGCTGGCGCTCGCGCTGGCGTCGGCACTGAATGCCGCGACTCACTGGCGCGGATTCTTCCGGGTGGCGTACTACGTGCCGTATGTGACGGCCTCGGTCGCCACGCTGGCGGTCTGGCTGTTTCTGTTCAACGGCTCCGGTGCCGTCAACAACGTCCTCGGCCCCTGGGCCCCGGACCCGTCCTGGCTGGCGAACAAGCACCTGGTGATGCCGCTCATCGCCGTCTACGTCACCTGGAAGCAGCTCGGCTTCTACATCCTGCTCTACCTCGCCGCGCTACAGAACGTGCCCAAGGAGCTGCACGAGGCGGCACTGACCGACGGAGCCGGGCGCTGGCAGGCGTTCCGGGCCGTCACCCTGCCGGCCGTCCGGCCCGTCACCTCGCTCGTCATCCTGCTGTCGATCATCACTGCCGGGCAACTCTTCACCGAGCCGTTCCTGCTCACCGGCGGCGGCCCGAGCGGCGCCTCGCTCACCCCCGCGCTGCTGGTGTACCAGCGGGGTATCGAGCAGGGCGAGCCGGATGCCGCGGCAGCCATCGGACTGATTCTCGTCACCGGCGTGCTCATCATCGCGACCGTCGCCCGGCGCGTCATGGAGAGGGACTGATATGGCCCACATCGCGCGCATCGCCCGCATCCTGCGCTACGCCACGCTCGGCCTCGGCGCCATCGCCGCGCTGCTGCCGTTCTACTACATGCTCATCGGGGCGCTGCAGAAGAAGCGCGACACCGGCCTCGGCGGCCTGCTGCCCAAGCCGAGCAACCTGACCCTGGACAACCTCGCCGGTATCGACGACTCGTTCAGCCTCTTGGGCGCCCTGGCCAACTCGCTGATCATGACGGTCGGGGTGGTGGTCTGCACGCTGGTCTTCGGCCTGCTGGCCGGCTACGCCCTGGCGATCCTGCGCTTCCGCGGCCGCGGCCTGGTGTTCGCGCTCGTCCTGTTGGTCCAGGCGATCCCGTTCCAGCTGCTGATGATCCCGCTGTACGTGATGGTGGTGCGTTACTTCGGCCTCGCCGACAGCTACGCCGGAATGATCCTGCCGTTCGCCATCAACTCCGTCGCCGTGCTCATCTTCCGCCAGTACTTCCTCCAGATCCCGCGCGAGATCTTCGACGCGGCGCGCATGGACGGAGCGAGTGAGCTGCGCATCCTGCGCTCCGTGGCGGTGCCACTGGTGCGCCCGGCGATTCTCACAGCCATGCTAGTGACCTTCATCGGCCCGTGGAACGAGTTCCTCTGGCCGTTCCTGGTGACCAAGGACCAGGGGATGCAGCCCCTCGCGGTCAGCCTGGCGAACTTCTCGCAGGCCAATTCCACCTTCCAGGCCAATCCCATGGGCGCTGTGCTCGCCGGTGCATGCGTGCTGGCGGTGCCGGCCGTCGTCCTCTTTCTGCTCTTCCAGCGCCACTTCACTTCCGCCAACCTCGGATCCGCGATCAAAGGCTAGGTATGACCCGGCTCAACACCGAAAGCGCGCTCCCGTATGCACTGAACCGGGTCGGCGTGCTCATGAACGCCGACCCCACCGACCCCCTGGAGGCCGAGGGCGTCCTCAATCCGGCCACCGCCTGGGGACCCGACGGCGAGCTCTATCTCTTCCCCCGCATGGTCGCGGCAGGCAATGTCTCCCGGATCGGCCGCGCCCGTGTCGTGATCGAAGGCGGCGTACCGGTCGGCGTCGAGCGCCAGGGCGTGGTGCTGTCCCCGGACGAAGGCTTCGAGCGGGGTGCACACAACGCCGGCGTGGAAGACCCCCGCATCACCTTCATCCCCGACCTGGGCGTGCACGTCATGACGTACGTCGCCTACGGTCCGCTCGGCCCGCGGCCCGCGTTGGCCGTCTCTGCGGACACGATCAGCTGGCGCCGTCTGGGCCCACTGCATTTTACGTATCAGTCGCACCTGTCCACCGACTTGAACTTCTTCCCCAATAAAGACCTTGTCTTCTTCCCCGAGATCGTGCCCGGCCCCGACGGCCGTGCGAGCTTTGCGATGTTGCACCGGCCGATGTGGGACCTGGACTGGCTGCGCCCGGGCGAGGGCGCCCCGGCCCCGGCCGGGGTGGCCGACGGCCGCCCGTCGATCTGGATCGCGTACGTGGACGCCGAGGCGGCCCGCCGCGATCTTTCGGCGCTGACCTCGCTGCGGCACTCCGCTCCGGTGGCCGCTCCGGAGATGCCGTTCGAGGCGGCGAAGATCGGTGCGGGTCCGCCGCCGCTGCGGGTGCCCGAAGGCTGGCTGCTCATCCACCACGGTGTGACCGGTCCGGTCGCGAGGGGCTTCGAGCTCAGCCATGGCGCCGTCTACCGGGCCGGGGGCATGCTGCTGGACCCGGACGGTCCGGCGCGGGTGCTGGCGCGCTCGCAGGAGCCGTGGCTGTCTCCGGAGACCCGCGAGGAGACGGTAGGAACGCTTGGCAACGTTGTCTTCCCGACTGCGATCGAGCGCGTCGCGGGGACTGTCTATGTGTTCTACGGGATGGCGGACAGCGCGATCGGCATAGCCGCCCTGGAGCGGACCGCGGACTGACGCCTCTGACCTGTGAACCGGCTCTTCACCGTTGCGGGTGTGGCGCGGGCTGTTGGGCCGGGGCTCGCCTCGTCCGGTGCCACCGTGGCAGCGCGGGTGCGCGCAGCGGTATACCGGCGGCCGAACTATTGGCCTCGGTTCTGCCCAAGCCGGTTCGACCGGTCGGGCAGAACCGGGAGCGAACGCTGGGCCTGCCGATGGCCACGGTGTTCGAGCGGACGCGTGCCATCTCCGCCGCCACCTCGGCAGCCGATGTACAAGGTGCGATGGCCGCTTCGGGTTGGAGAGCCAGATACCACCGGGACGTGGCGCGGACCCGGCACCGTGATCTGTGAAGAGCCACTGAGTAGGGTCGGGGACTGACTTGCGGCCGACGGAGAGAAGCCGTCGGCCGCAAGCCGGTTTAAGTCTGCGCTTCGCGTCACCTGAGGGGCTGCGTCACCGTCTTGCCGAGGTTCGGGCCGTCGCCCAGCGGGAAGCTGGCACGACGGGTGCGGCCGGGGGCGGCAAGGGTGACGGAGACCGTCAGGCCGGGCTGGTCGGGGTTGGCGACGCTCACCACGGCGGAGCTGCCGTCCTCGTCGAGCATGATGATGGCGGGCTGATCGACCCGCAGCGTGCGGCCTGATCCCAGGTCGAGGGAGCCCGCGGCATGGAAGGTCGCCATCGTCAGCCGCAGCCGCGGGTGGCGGACCGCTTGGACCTGCTCGTCGTTGCGCAGGATCTTGACGACCGGCTTGGCCGCATAGGAGCGGACCCTTTCGGGTGTCGCGCCGGGAAGGAGGATGTAGGCGTATTTGGCTCCATCCGGGGTGGTGCCGTGGTCGAAGAAGAGGGTAAAGGCATTCCGCTTCACCGGATCACGGTCGAGCCAGCTCCCGGTCTGCTCCTTGTTCGAGACCTTCAACGGCCCACCCTCCGGGAAGACATAGCCGATCTCGTCGTTGTACGCCCATGAGGCGCCGGTGGCAGCTGAATCGGTCCCCGGGCGTACGGCCTTGCCGCCGACGGAGGCATTGGGCCGGGCCGCTCCCTGATTGACGGTCGTATGGACGGCGTGCTGCGAGGTGGAACTGATCCCGGCGCCGAGCGCGACCATCTCATCGTCGAAGTAGAAGTAGCTCTTGCGCCCCGTCGTCGAGAACCGGTCGAGGGTGAAGACGCTTGCCCCGTAACGCCCGTTGGAGACGCCGCCGGTGAAGCTGCCGCGGTTGGCGGGACTCGACTGCGTCGTCACCTTGGTGTAAGGCGCGGTGACACCCGGGTAGTGGAACCAGTCGAAGGCGGGTACGAGGTCGTCGTATTCCCGGTTCGTGACCTGGATCGAGGTGGCTCCCGCCGCATTCCAGTCGATCTCGTTTCCGACTTCGGGCCGGAAGGTGGAGCGGTACTCGCTGCCCTTCATACGAGGGGAATTGACCCTGGTGAAGATTCCATACGCGTCCCGCAGATGTGAGGAGAACTCCGAGCGCCAGAAGTACTTATGCCCGGTGACGCCGTTCTCCCGGATCTTCCCGCGGATATTGTCGGCAAGCCGCTGATACGCCGCCGAGTTTCTCTCATCGGCCCGCACCATCCGGGCGAGCGGCTCGAGGAAGTCGGCCGCGTAACTCGTAATGCCATCGATGGTATTGGGGGGACGGTACCCGAGATACATCATCCCGATCTCCCCGCGGATCAGCCAGCGGGTCCCGTCAAGGATGTAGAAGGCGATGGCGTCGATGTCCTCGGGCGAGAAGGCGAAGCTGGTGCCGCGCGCGACATCGGCCCAGGCCGCGACGATGGTGAACAGGGCCATGCCGTAGCCCTCGCTGTAGAGCTGCGCCCCATGTGCCCAGAAGGACGAGTCCACCTGCACGGCCTCGGTGACCTTACCGCTGCTGTCGACGGCGACCGTTTGCGACATGGTGGCGTAACCCTGCTCGATGTCGGCGGTCGCGTGCTTCGCGACGGCCTCATAGAGGTAGTTCTCGGTCCTCCAGGAGCCGTTCGCCCCGGCCGGGTCCAGGCGGCCGGTGTTGTGGGCGTAGGTCACCTCCCGCGCCTCGGTGCTGAGTTCGTCGCCGACGAAGATCGACACCCGGCCCATGGCCATCGACTTGCCGATCTCGACTTCCCACCAGTTCGTGCTGGTCGGTTTGACACTGTCCCAGTAGAGAAGCGCACGGTTCAGAGCCTCGATCAGCTCCGGTTTGCCGTAGCCCGCGGCATCCGGGTCACGGTAGGCGTGAGCCATTGCGATCATGCGGTACAGCGCGTGATAGGGCGACCAGACCCGACCGTTGGCGGAACTGGTGGTGTCGTCGTAGTCCACATCGGGCCACGAGCCGTCGGCGTGCAGGGACTCGACATAGGACAGGGCCTCGGACGTACGGGCGAGGAAGATGCCATTGGCGATCCTCACCTGGTCGCCCTGGGCAAGAAACCGCTGCTGCAGGCGTCCGACGATGAGCTGAATGTCATCCGTGACCGCTCGACTCCCACCGGCCTCCGCAGCCCGCGCGAGAGCTGGCACCGACAGCGTCAGCCCGGCGACACCGGCGGTGATCCCGAGGCCCCCGAGTAGGACGCGACGTCGATCGGGCAGGGGTACGACTCCGTTTTCCGTCATGCGGACTCCTTTGGGCGCGCCCAGATCCTGACAACGCTGCCGTGGGGGCGTGCGTCGGTTGACGAGGTCTTCCGGGTGCTGATTCGGTCACGGCTTCGGCTTGGCCGACTTCTAAACCGGTTTGAAGGTGGCTGGTAAACAGTTACCGGCTAGGGCCTGGGGACGTCAACAGTCGCGACGCTGGATGGGCGAGGGCGGCTTCGGCACCCTAGTACTCCAGTCTGACTTCGCGATCTTGGGGCCGTACCCGGCCGGGAACGGGTACGGCCACCGCGTGATGATCGGTCGGTGTGTGGACAAACGAAGATCGTGCGGTGGCCGCTGGCCATAGCGTAGACCCCGCCCGCTGGCGGGCGATGTTCGACCAGGCCATGGCCCGGATCGTAGGACACTTCGGTCGAGTTGAACCCCGGGCGAGTGCCCGCACCTATCCGCTCGGGCTGCTGTCGCGTGCCGAGCGGAAGAACTGCCGGCAGCTGGCCGAGCAGGCCGGCCTGGCCCGGCCGGGGCCGATGCAGCGCCTGCTGCGCTATGCCCGCTGAGATGCCGACGCTTAGAACCCGGCCTCGGCGACACCGAGCAGCAGGCGAGTGACGTAGAGCGATGTCACCCCCTGCACCAGGGCGGTCAGCACGCAGATGATCCCCCAGGTGATCATGATCCGCGCTATCCACAGCTTGGCGCCGAAGCGCCGCAGCGCCAGGTTCGAGGGGATCTCGAAGAGGACGTACCCCACGAAGAACAGGCCGGAGGCCAGGCCGAAGACCGCTGGTGTGAGACCCAGCGCCCCTCCATGGCGGGTCCGGCGACGGCGATGTTGGTCCGGTCGATGAACGACACGAAGAGGCCGATCACGGCGAGGGGATGATGTGACGGATCGCCTTGGCCACGGCGCGCTGCTCCGCCGAGGAGGGCCGGCCCGGGTCGGCGATGGCGGTGGCGCCCGGCGGCTCCGGCGATGTTCTGGTCATGGTGCGGTCGCTTTCTGCTGGAACGACGGTGTTCTGCGGCGGTCCCGCGGACGGGGAGGTGATCCCGCGGGACCTCGCGACGGAGCCGCTGGGCTCGGGTTACTTGCTCGAGTCGGGGACGGGGACGGTGGGCTCGATGCCCGTGGCGCCCACCACTTCGGCCCAGACGGAGAAGCGGTGCTGGAAGGCCACCACGCCTGCTCGGCCGGGACGTCGGCGACGCCGTCGACCGGCCGTGGATGCCAGTCCTGTCGGTGCCGTAGGCGCGCTGTGCTGCCGCGGTCCGGGATCGGCCCGAGCCTCCCCGCCCTGGACCCCGACATCACTCGAAGACCAGCACCGGTGGGGCGAGGCGGGTGGCGAACGCACCGGCCGTGGCCCCGGCCGCCAGCGGGAG
This sequence comes from Streptomyces sp. NPDC059455, assembly GCF_042750115.1. Lineage (NCBI taxonomy): Bacteria > Bacillati > Actinomycetota > Actinomycetes > Kitasatosporales > Streptomycetaceae > Streptomyces > Streptomyces sp. NPDC059455. The sequence goes on along the minus strand of NZ_JBHYVB010000178.1, from coordinate 493 downwards.
GAGCAGCCCCGTACTGCCGCGGAGGGCGCCGAGCACGCGCCGGGCCGTGACGGCCGTCGCGAACGCCGCGTTCACCACCATCACCACGGCCGAGGTGACCGTCGCCACCCGCATCGCGTCCGCGCCGAGCGCGGCGTCCGTCCACACCACCACGGGGACCGCGGCGAACCCGCCGCCGAACCTACCGGTACAAGGTCCCGACGGCATCATGATCTGTCGTGCTGCTGCGCCTGGCCTACCTCGCCGCGCCCAACACCCTGGCGTTCCTACGTCTCCTGCCGATGCGCAACAGAGGCAAGGACATCGAGATCCTGGTGCTCCGGCACCAACTGCTGGTCCTGCAGCGTCAGGTCGGCAAGCCTGCCTTCAATGACAGTGATCGCGCTGTCCTCGCCGGCCTTCTGCACCACCTGCCCAAAGACAGACTGCGGCACCTTCTGCTGCTGCTCTGCCCCGAGACTTGCGCTGGCATCGGGAGCTGCTCAGGCGGCGC
>NZ_JBHYVB010000177.1:0-24401 GCF_042750115.1 Streptomyces sp. NPDC059455 | reverse complement strand
GCTCGCGGGCGGGGGGGGGCGGGGGCGCGCGGGCCGCCGCGGCGGCCCCGCCCCCGGCCCCACCCGGTTCGCGCTTTGTCCATCGCGCACCACCACGTGCGGGTGATCCTGCCGCAACGGCACATGACGAAGGCTCGACCGCCACTACACTCATCAACAGCAAGCGCGTCAGGCTCACAGCGTCGTGCGTCTCCCACGCGGCTGACCCCTTCACCGCCAGCGGCCGTCGGGACGGCCGTCCGCTGAGGACTAGTGAGGACTGAAGACCACGTGAGCACTGCTTCCACTGGTAAGCCCGTCGTACTCATCGCCGAAGAGCTCTCTCCGGCGACCGTCGAGGCCCTGGGCCCGGACTTCGAGATCCGGAGCTGCAACGGGGCGGACCGAGCCCAGCTCCTTCCCGCCATCGCCGATGTGGACGCGATCCTCGTCCGCAGCGCGACCAAGGTCGACGCCGAGGCCATCGCCGCCGCGAAGAAGCTGAAGGTGGTCGCCCGCGCGGGCGTCGGCCTGGACAATGTGGACGTCTCGTCCGCCACCAAGGCCGGCGTCATGGTCGTCAACGCGCCGACGTCCAACATCGTCACCGCCGCCGAGCTCGCCTGTGGTCTGCTGGTGGCCACGGCCCGGAACATCCCGCAGGCCAATGCCGCGCTGAAGAACGGCGAGTGGAAGCGCAGCAAGTACACCGGTGTGGAGCTGAGCGAGAAGACCCTCGGCGTGGTCGGCCTCGGCCGCATCGGCGTCCTGGTGGCCCAGCGGATGTCCGCCTTCGGCATGAAGGTCGTCGCGTACGACCCGTATGTGCAGCCCGCGCGGGCCGCGCAGATGGGTGTGAAGCTGCTCTCGATGGACGAGCTGCTCGAGGTCTCCGACTTCATCACGGTCCACCTCCCCAGGACCCCCGAGACGGTCGGCCTGATCGGCGACGAGGCGCTGCACAAGGTCAAGCCGGAGGTCCGGATCGTGAACGCCGCGCGCGGCGGGATCGTGGACGAGGTGGCGCTGGCCGCCGCCCTCAAGGAGGGCCGGGTGGCCGGGGCCGGGCTGGACGTCTTCTCGCAGGAGCCGTGCACCGAGTCCCCGCTGTTCGAGTTCGACAATGTGGTGGTCACCCCGCATCTGGGCGCCTCCACCGGTGAGGCCCAGGAGAAGGCGGGTATCGCGGTCGCCCGCTCGGTGCGGCTGGCGCTGGCCGGCGAGCTGGTCCCGGACGCGGTGAACGTCCAGGGCGGCGTCATCGCCGAGGACGTACGGCCCGGGCTGCCGCTGGCCGAGAAGCTGGGGCGGATTTTCACCGCCTTGGCGGGCGAGGTCGCGGTCCGCCTCGATGTCGAGGTGTACGGCGAGATCACCCAGCACGACGTCAAGGTGCTGGAGCTGTCGGCGCTCAAGGGCGTCTTCGAGGACATCGTCGACGAGACCGTCTCGTATGTGAACGCGCCGCTGTTCGCGCAGGAGCGCGGGGTCGAGGTGCGGCTGACCACCAGCTCGGAGTCGAGCGAGCACCGCAATGTGGTGACCGTGCGCGGCACCCTGTCGGACGGCGAGGAGGTCTCGATCTCCGGCACGCTGGCCGGTCCCAAGCACCAGCAGAAGATCGTCGCGGTGGGGGAGTACGACGTGGATCTGGCGCTCGCCGACCACATGGCCTTCCTCCGCTACACCGACCGCCCGGGTGTGGTCGGCACGCTCGGCCGCATCCTGGGCGAGGCGGGGATCAACATCGCGGGGATGCAGGTCTCGCGGGCCACGGCGGGCGGTGCCGCGCTGGTGGCGCTCACGGTGGACGACACCATTCCGCAGCCCGTGCTCACCGAGATCGCCGAGGAGATCGGCGCCACCTCGGCCCGCTCGGTCAATCTGGTCTGAGCCGCTCAAGGCATCACCCACCTGGGCCCGGTCCCCGCTTCGGCGGGGGCCGGGCCCAGGTCTTTGTGCGTCTGCGGCAGTAAGGCGTGCCGGAGGGGGTTCCGAATCTTTTTCATCGAGTGTTGAATAATGGCGGTGGGCTCGCTACGCTCGCGGCTATGTGGAGAAAATTTCTCCACATAGCTGTAGATATGTGCCGTGCTGTCAGGAGAGCCCCGTGTCCGCAGACGCTGAGACCGACGCCGACGCCCTTGTCGACGTCCCGTCGCCCCCCATGCGCGCCGACGCGCGGCGCAACCGGGAGCAGATCCTGCGCGCCGCCCGCGAGGTCTTCGCCGATCAGGGGCCGGATGCCCCGCTGGATGAGATAGCCCGGCGCGCCGGGGTCGGCATCGCGACCCTCTACCGGCGGTTTCCACACCGTGCCGATCTCCACCGAGGGGTCGCCATCGAGGTGCTGACCGCGCTGGTCGAGGCCGCGAGCAGGGCCGCCGCCGAGGAGGGCGACCCCTGTCTCGCGCTGCGCCGCTTTATGCACGCCGCCCTCGATCTCAAGATCGGCTCGGTGATGCCCGCGCTGCTGGGCCGGTTCACCGTGGACGAGATCCTCGACAGCGTTCCCGGCGACGCCGTCGACCTGATCGACGCGATGCTCCTGCGCGCCCAGGCCCAGGGGCTGGTCCGGAGTGATGTCGTCTTCGGCGACATCACGCTGATGGTCATCCGGCTGACCCGGCCGCTGCCAGGCGGCGGCCGGTTCGCCCCCGATGACGCCTTCGCCCATCGCCAACTGGATGTCTACATAGACGGGTTGCGCCCCACCGGCTCCCCGCGCCCCACCACCCCGCTCGGCGGCCCGGCCGTCGACGCGGAGGCGTTCAAGCGCATCCGGGAGCGAGTGATCGACGACGCCCACGACGCTCACGAGGCCCACGAGGCCCACGAGGCCCACGAGGCCCACGAGGCGCGTGACGCCCACGACGCTCACGAGGCCCACGAGGCCCACGACGCCCGCGAGGCCCACGACGCGCGTGACGCCCCAGGCGCCCGCGAGACCTACCCCGACCCCGCCTGACCTCCCTCTCCGCTCGCCTTCCGCAAGACCAGAAAGGCATCGTCATGTCCCAGCCCTCAGAGGCATCGCCGCAAGCCAACCCCCGGCGCTGGCTCGCCCTCGTCTTCATCGGCCTGGCCCAGCTGATGATCGTCCTCGACATCACCATCGTGAACATCGCCCTGCCGTCGGCCCAGAAGGACCTCGGCATCTCCGACGGCGACCGGCAGTGGGTCATCACCGCCTACACCCTGGCGTTCGGCAGTCTGCTGCTGCTCGGCGGACGGATCGCGGACTACACCGGCCGTAAGCGCACCTTCCTCATCGGCCTGCTCGGGTTCGCCGGGGCCTCCGCGCTCGGCGGCGCCGCCTCCGGTTTCGAGATGCTGCTCTCGGCCCGCGCCCTGCAGGGCGCCTTCGCCGCGCTGCTCGCCCCCTCGGCGCTGTCGCTGCTCGCGGTGAACTTCACCGAGCCCCGTGAGCGCGCCAAGGCCTTCGGCATCTTCGGCGCGATCGCGGCGGGCGGCGGTGCGATCGGGCTGGTCGTCGGCGGGCTGCTGACCGAGTACCTCGACTGGCGCTGGTGCCTGTACGTCAATGTGCCGATCGCCGTCGTCGCCGCCATCAGCTGGTCCGTGCTGCCCACGGACACCCGCGCCGAGGGCCGCGCCCGGTTCGACATCCCCGGGGTGGTGCTGGCGGTGTGCGGGCTGGTGGCCGTGGTCTACGGATGCAGCGAGGCCGAGTCCGAGGGCTGGGACTCCCGGCTGGTGACCGGGCTGCTGATCCTGGGCGCGGTGCTGCTCATCGCCTTCGTCATGGTGGAGCGGAGCGTGGCACGGCCGCTGCTGCCGCCGAGGGTCGTGGGGGACCGCACTCGCGGCAGCGCCTATCTGGCGGTCGGCCTCTCGGTGGTCGGCATGTTCGCGATGTTCCTCTTCCTGACGTACTACATGCAGATCGTGAAGGGGTACTCGGCGCTGCTCACCGGGGTGGCGTTCCTGCCGATGACCGGGGCGGTGCTGATCGGCGCGGGCGGCGTCGCCTCCCGCCTCATCCCCAAGGTGCCGCCGCGGCTGCTGGTGGCGCCCGGTCTGCTGATCGCGGCCACCGGTGTCGCCCTGCTGGTGCCCCTGGACGTCGACAGCTCGTACGCGGCGGGGGTGCTGCCCGCCGAGCTCCTGGTCGGCTTCGGCATGGGCCTGGTGATGGCGCCCTCGATGAACTACGCGACCCACGGCGTGGGGGCGGAGGACGCGGGCGTCGCCTCCGCCACCGTCAACACCGCCCAGCAGATCGGCGGTTCGATCGGCACGGCGATGCTCAACACCATCGCCACCAGCGCGACCTCCGACTACATGGCCTCGCACGCCCGGCAGATGACACCGCAAACCGCCAAGGCCACGGCCAAGGCCGGTCTGGTCGAGGGCTTTTCGCACGCCTTCGTCGTCTCGTCCTCGATCCTCGTGGGCGCCGCGGTGGTCGTGGCCCTGCTGATGAACACCCCACGCCCGGTACGCGAACCGGGCGCCAAAGGCGCCGCGCCGCTGCCCGCGCACATGGGCTGAATCGCCCCGCGCTCCGGAGGCCCTTCGCTCCACCGCCGGAGCGGAGGGCCTCCGGCGGTGGTGGGTCAGGGGGTGGGGTCGGGGCGCGGCGCGCGGGCGGCCAGCTCCAGCAGCTCATCCACCGACCACTGGTCATAGGCGTGCTCGCCGTGCTTGGCCGCGATGACACGGCCGTCCCCGCCGATGCCGTCGCCGAGGATCAGGAAGTCCGCGGGCAGCCCGAGGCGGCCCCCGGGCTGGCTGGGCTCGGGGAGCCTCTCCCGGCCGCGGAGGACCGCCCACGCGCCGGTGACCAGCGCCCATCCGATCGGCCCCCAGGCGCGCGGGCTGAGCAGGGCCCTGCGCGCCTGCTCCACCCCGAACTCCCGGTACAGCCGCTTCTGGGGGTCCGCGATGACGGCGAACGGCAGGTCGTCCGTGTGCTTCCGCAGTTCCTCGGCGGGGGAGTGGAAGACCACCACCTCCCGGATTCCGGCCGCCTCGATCTCCTGGTGGCGCCGCACGATCGACCGCAGATGGAGATTGCAGACGGGGCATCCGGCGAAGCGCCGGAACTGGAGGTGGATCAGTCGGCCGGAGTCGGGCACGGCGACGGCCGGTCCGGTCACCGGGGTGAGGGTACGGGCGGAGACGACGGAACCGGGCTCCATGGAAGCCCCCTTTCGTAAGCGTACGGCATACGCCTACCAGCGTAGGCGTATGCCGTACGCTGTCAACCGCCATGCCACGACCCCGCTCCCTCACCCCCGATCAACTGGCCTCGGCCGCCCTCGCCGTCCTCGACCGCGAGGGGCTCGCCGGGCTCTCGATGCGCGCGGTCGCCAAGGAACTCGGGATGAGCACGATGGGGCTCTACCGCTATGTGGACGACCGCGAGGAGCTCGAAGGGTTGGTGGTCGAGCGCGTCCTCGGCGCCGTCGACACCACGCCGCCCGACCCCGGAGCCCCATGGGACGAACGGCTCCGGACCATGGTCGGCCGGCTGCGCGACACGGTCGGTGCCCACCCCGCGGTCCTCCCGCTGACCCTCACCCACCGGCACCGTTCCCCCAGCTCACTGCGGTGGGCGGAGACGGCGCTCGCGATCCTCACCGAGGCGGGCCTGGACGGCGAACGCCGGGTCCTCGCCCTGCGCGCCCTGCTCGGCTATGTGATCGGCGCGATCCAGCTCGAACACCTGGGACCGCTGTCCGGCGCGGGCACGGTCACGATCTCCGAGCTGCCGTCCGACGAGTTCCCGTACATGGCCGACACGGCGCGACAGGCGCGGAGCGTGGGGGTGGAACGGGAGTTCTTCGGCGGGCTGGAGGTGTTCCTGCGTGGGCTGGGGGCGTAGTCGGGGCCCGTCAACGCCGGGGTTGCCGCTCACCTGTGTGGGTGGCGTCTCCGGCGTTCCCGGCCGCTGCCCTTGCTTGCGCGACCACAATTCTCCTAGCCGTTGAAGAGCCGCTCCCGGCCTGGATCTTTCCGCCTCCGGATGGATTCACCGCTGACGATCTCGATCGCATCCCAGAGCTTCCGCGACACACCGAGCTGATCGACGGCGGCCTCGTCTTCGCGGGCCCGCAGAGAGCCTTCCACTCCCTGGTCGTGAGCCTGCTGAATACCGCTCTTCGTCACTGGGTGCCGAAGTCGTTGCGGGTGTGCCGGGATATGACGGTGACCCTGGACCGGCGTAACCGTCCTGAGCCAGACCTCTCCGTGTTGCGTGCCGAGGCGGTGTCCGCCGAGGGGCATGAGACGGGCTACGAAGCGGCCGATGTCGTGCTCGTGGTGGAGGCGGTCTCGCCGGATTCGGAGGCACGTGACCGCAAGCGCAAGCCGCAGCTCTACGCCGAGGCGGGAATTCCGCCCTTTTGGCTGGTCGAGCAGGGCGAGGGCCGCCGTCCGGTCGTCCAGGTCTTTGAGCTCAACACGGTGACGCGTGCCTATGTGCCGACCGGCATCTACCACGAGCGGATCAAGCTTCCGGTCCCGTTTACCATCGACATCGACATCGACCTCACCGAGATCGACCAGCTGTGACCCGTGGCCTTGTCCGCTCAGCCCGCCAGCTCGTACGCGTAGTCCGGTGCGAAGGTGCCCGCCGGGCCCGCGCAGCCGTCGACTTCGCCGGGGGGCTTGACCCAGAGGTAGGCGTCGATGGCCGGGTCGCCGGTGTTCGCCGTGGGGTTTTCGCCGACCTTGCGGCCGTGGGGGTCGCACCAGGCGTTGTCGGGGGCGGGGCCGTTGCCGTTGCGGCTGGTGTCGATGACGGCGGTGAGCCCGGAGGACGTGCCGAGCTGGGTGAGCACGCTCTTGGTGAAGGCCACCTCGTCGGCGGTGCGGCGGAAGTTGGAGACATTGCTGTAGATGCCGTCGCCGCTGGTCAGCACCCCGGCCGAGCGGAGCCGTGAGGACTGGACGGCGGCGCTGTTCCAGGCGGAGTGGCCGGCGTCGAAGTAGACCCGGGCGTTGGGGTTCGCGCTGTGGATGGCGGTGGCGGCGCGGGCGAGTGAGGTGTAGCGGCCGCTCAGCTCGGTGGGCGAGAGGCAGCTGATGAGCGCGATCGAGTCGGGTTCGAGGATGATGACGGCGGGCCCGCTGCCCATCCCGGCGGCGAAGCCGCGCACCCATGTGTCATAGCTCGCGAGGTCGGGCGCGCCGCCCGCGGAGGCCCCGCCGCAGTCGCGGTTGGGGATCTGATACGTCACCAGGACCGGGGTCTGGCCCTTGGCGGAGGCGGCGGAGGTGACCTTGCGGACGTCCTCGGTGACGGTGGTGGGGGAGTACCGGGAGAACCACACGGCCTGGGGCTGACTGGCGATCCGCGAGGCGATGCGCTGCTGCCGGGAGTCGCCCGGATTGGCGGCGACCCACTTGTTGACGAGCGAGTCCGGGTTGTTGAAGAACCGGGTGTCGCCCGGCAGTTCGCCCGCGACGGCCTGCGGTGTGTAGGCCGCGCCGATCAGGAAGGCGGCGGCGAGCCCGGCTGCCGCTAACGCTCTGGTGATGCGCACGGTGCGTCACTCCTCTCGCGTGGGGTGGCTGCTCAGACCTCTGGCCGCCGTATCCGGCCGCCGTCCTCTGGTTGCCGCCGGGCGGGGAATGGTTGCCGTCGTGTTCGAGGAAATGCGTACGGGTGAGGTCAACTCGCCCTGTGCGTAACGCCTGTTGGGGACCCCGCCGCGATGGGGTCCCCAACAGGCGTTACGCCATGGCTCAGCGACTCGGCACCGCCTCGTCCCCGCCGGTCGAGGGTGCGTCCTCGGCCGCCGGCCCGGCCTCCTGCGCCCCGGCCCGGCGCAGCGTCACCAGGGCCAGGATCGCGCCCGCCACCAGGACCGTCGCCCCGGCCCCGCACGCGATCCGCATCCCGTGGGTGAACGCCTCGCGCGCCGCGTCCAGCAGGTGTTCACCGGCCCGCCCCTTCAGCGAACCCGCCACCGCGGCGGCCGCGCCCAGCGTCTCGCGTACCTGGTCGAGTGCGTCGGCGGGCAGTCCGGCGCCCAGCGAGTCCTTGACGTCGCTCCGGTAGACGGCGGTGCCGACGCTGCCGAGCACCGCCATGCCCATCGCCCCGCCGAACTCCTGGCCCGTCTCCAGCAGCGCGGCCGCCGAACCCGCCCGCTTCGGCGGGACGGTGCCGATCGCCAGGTCGGTGACCAGCGACATCACCGCGACGATCCCGCTGGCCAGGACGGCGGCGCCGATCAGTACGGTCCACAGCGCGTCGGTACCGGCCAGGGCGAGAATTCCGTAGCCGATGGCCGCGGTCGCGAAGCCCGCGCCGATCACATACGCCCGGTTGGCGCCGCGCTGGACCGCCGCGGCCGCCACCGGTCCGGCGATGCCGACGCAGACGGACGGGGCCAGGCTCCACAGCGCCGCCTCCAACGCGCCCTTGCCGAGCACCGACTGCAGATACTGGGTGGTGAAGTAGGCCGAGCCCATCATGGCGAAGGTGGCCAGCGCGTTGAGCGCGATCGACGGGCCGAAGCCGCGGTGGTGGAACAGCTCCGGGCTGATCATCGCGTCGCGCCGGGTGCGTTGGCGCCTTACGAAGACGGCGCCGATGGCGAGACCGGCCACGATGGACAGCACCGGGACCAGGCCGACGCCGTTGTCGGCGGCGATCTTCTTCAGTCCGTAGATCACCGGGAGCACGGCGGCCATCGACAGCGGCACGCTCGGCAGATCGAACGCCCCGGGCGCGGGGTCCTTGAACTCCGGCACCAGGAGCGGCACCAGCGCCAGCAGCAGCACCATCGCCGGGACGTTGATCAGGAAGACCGAGCCCCACCAGAAGTGCTCGATCATCACCCCGCTCAGCACCGAGCCCAGCGCGATACCGCCCGCCATGGCCGACGACCAGATCGCGATCGCCTTGGCCCGCTGCCTCTCGTCCAGGAAGAGGTTGCGGACCAGCGCCATCGTCGAGGGCATGAGCGTGGCGCCGCCGATTCCGAGCACCGCCCGTGCGGCGATGAGCATCTCGGCGCTCTGCGCGTACGCCGCCGCGACGGACGCGGCGCCGAAGGCCGCGGCCCCGAACAGCAGCAGCTTCCGCCGTCCGAAGCGGTCGCCCAGCGCTCCCATGGTGATGAGCAGCCCGGCGAGGGCGAAGGCGTAGATGTCGAAGATCCACAGCTGCTGGGTGGCACTGGGGTGCAGCTCCCGGCTGATGGCCGGCACCGCGAAGTACAGCACCGACACATCCATGGAGACCAGGAGGAGCGGAAGCATCAGGACCACGAAGGCGGTCCATTCCCTGCGTCCGGCGCGCGGGCCGGTGGAAGTCGAGGTCATGACGGCGACTATACGAGCGTCTTAAACAAGCGTCTAGTACGACTGTGTAAAACGCTCGTGTGAGACATTCGTCTAGGACGGTCGTATGGGATCGGGATACCCTGGCGCCATGGGACATCGAGAGGATCTGCTGGCCGGGGCCAAGCGCTGCCTTGAGGAGAAGGGCTGGTCCCGTACGACGGCGCGGGACATCGTGGCCGCCTCGGGCGCCAACCTGGCCTCCATCGGCTACCACTACGGCTCCAAGGACGCCCTGATGCGCGAGGCGCTCTTCGCCTCCATGGGCGACTGGGCCGATGACGTCCAACGGTCCCTCGAGGCGGACGCCCCGGCGGGCGAGGGCCCGGACACCGGGCTGCGGGAGCGGTTCGAGGCCCGGTGGACCCGGGTGCTCGAGCTGTTCGACAAGCACCAGGCGGTGTGGCGCTCCCAGTTGGAGGCCATCCTCCAGGTCCAGAATGATCCCGAGCTGCGCGCCGCCTTCGGCCGGGCCCAACCGGAGGGGCGCCAGGGGCTGGTGGGGCTGATCCACGGCATCGACGAACGCGATGTGGACGAGGAGACCTCCCGGGTCATGGGCTCGTTCTATATGACGCTCGTGAGCGGGATGGTCGTCCAGATGGCCATCGACCCCGACCTCATGCCCAGCGCCCATGACCTCGTCGAGGCGATGCGCCGGATCGTCGGCGACGCCCCCGCGGCCCCGGACGCCCCCGCCGGCTGACCCGCGGGCTCAGCGCCCCGGTGGCCCGAGGCGCGCGGCCTTCAGCGTCATATGGAGCAGCAGCCGGTCCTCGCCCGCGTCCAGGTCGAGACCGGTCAGCTGCCGCACCCGCGAGAGCCGGTAATACAGCGTCTGCCGGTGGATGCCCAGCCGCTGGGCGGTGCGCCCGGCCTGGCCCGCGCAGTCCAGGAAGGTCTCGGCGGTGCGGGCGAGTTCGGCGTGCGCGGGCTCCAGCAGCGGTCGTACGGCGGCGTCGGGCGGCAGCGCGGGCAGGGCGGCCAGCAGTCGGTACGGGCCGATGGCGGACCACTCCGCGACCGGGCCCAGGTGGGTGTCGGCGTGCGCCGCCCGCGCGGCGGCCAGCGCCTCCTGCCAGGCGGCGGGCAGGTCCTCCAGCCCGCGCCGGGGAGCGCTGACCCCGGCGGCGGCCCCAGGCGCCGGTCTCCCCGGGCCCCTGCCGCCCGCCGTGGCCCGGGGCGAGCGCAGCAGCTGCTCGGCCGTCGCACGGGCCGGGTCCAGGGCGGAGGCCGCGCGCAGCCGGACCAGCGCCGCCAGCCCCGCGCCGGGCGCCCCGGACACCCCGGGAGCCCCGGCCGCCGCGTCCCCCAGCAGCGCGCACGCGGCCACGATGCCCGGCAGATGGGGGAGGCCCGGGTGGTCCGCGTCCTCGCCGGTCCCCGGCGTCCACGGCACCACGGCCACCAGCGCCAGCGGCCCGTCGGCCGCTCCGCGCAGCGCGGCCCGCAGCCCGGAGCGGGCGGCGTCCCGCCCGGCCGGCGGCCCGGTCAGCGCGTCCCGCAGCAGCTCACCGAGCTCCTCCCCGGCCCGCGCCTCGGCCGCCAGCAGCGCCCCGATGCGGTCCGCGGTCTCCATCGCGCGGACCAGCCGGGGGTCCCGCGCGCCCGCCGGGCCGCCCAGCTCCAGATCGGCGAGATGGCCGTCGTCCAGCAGCCAGACATAGCCGTGCACCACCCCGCGGTGCCGGACGGGCAGACAGATGCGGCCCATGAACACCCCGGCCGCCGGGTCGGGCGGGATCCGCAGCGGCGCCTGCGCCCGGGCGATCCCGAACGCCTCGAACCAGGCCCGCACCGCCGCCGTCGAGCGGCGCTGGAGGATCGAGCGGGTGCGCACCGGGTCCAGCGCGGGCTCCTCCGCGTCGTCGCTCTCCTGGGCACCGAAGGCGATCAACGCGAAGTCGCGGTTCTCCAGGGTCGCGGGTGCCCGGAGCACCGCCGTGATCTCGTCCACCAGCTGCTGGTAGTCGTCGCGCATGGGTCCCGCCTCTTCCCGCTTTCGCCCCTCACATTCTCATACAGATGTCTGAGATCCTGGCCACGGATGCGTGACAGCTGTCGATGGTCCGGAATCCGCGCCATCCTTAAGTTTCACGGTGAGTTGCCGTTGCCGTTCATCGGCCGTCATCGTGGAGGTGCCCCGTGCTGGGACCCGTGCTGCTCGCCGCTTCGCGCAGTGCCGCCATCCGCCGTATCGTCTCGGCCGCGCCGGTCACCCGCCCCATGGTGGACCGCTTCGTCGCCGGGGAACGGCTGGCCGAGTCCCTGGGGGCGGTGCGCTCGCTGACCGCCCGCGGCCTGGACGTCACCCTGGACCATCTGGGCGAGGACGTGACCGACCGGTCCGAGGCGCTGCGCAGCCGTGACGCCTATCTGGCGCTGACCGAGGCGCTGGCCACCGAGGGGCTCGCCGGGCACGCGGAGATGTCCGTGAAACTCTCCGCCTTCGGCCAGGCGCTGCCCGGGGGTCACGATCTGGCGCTGGCCAATGTGACCCCGGTCGTGGAGGCCGCCGCCGCGGCGGGCACGACCGTCACCCTCGACATGGAGGACCACACCACGGTGGACTCCACCCTCGCCATCCTCGGCGAGCTGCGCACCCGCTTCCCGCAGACCGGCGCGGTCCTCCAGTCCTATCTCTTCCGGACCGAGGACGACTGCCGGGCGCTGGCCGGGGAAGGCTCCCGGGTGCGGCTGGTGAAAGGCGCGTACGACGAGCCGGCGAGCGTCGCCTACCAGGACAAGCGCGAGGTGGACCGCTCGTACGTGCGCTGTCTGAAGATCCTGATGGCCGGTGAGGGCTACCCCATGATCGGCTCGCACGATCCGCGCATGGTCGCCATCGCCCAGGACCTGGCGCACCGCCTCGGGCGCAAGCTGGACGAGTACGAGTTCCAGATGCTGTACGGGATCCGCGTGGCCGAGCAGGACCGGCTGGTGGCGGAAGGTCACCGTATGCGGGTTTACGTCCCGTATGGCACAGACTGGTATGGGTACTTCATGCGCCGCCTCGCGGAGCGTCCCGCCAACCTCACATTCTTCCTGCGCTCGCTGGTCGGCCGCCGCTGACCGCTCTCGGGATCGCAGACCTCGTAAACCCCCGACGCCCCCGACGATCGAAGGAGACAACGGCCATCATGGACGCCGTCACCCAGGTCCCCGTGCCGGTGAACGAGCCGGTGCACACCTACGCCCCCGGCACCCCGGAGCGCGCCCGCCTCGAGACCAAGCTCAAGGAGCTCGGCGAGAACCCCATCGACCTGCCGATGACCATCGGCGGCCAGAAGCGGATGGGAGCGGGGGAGCGCTTCGACGTCGTCCAGCCGCACAAGCACTCCGCCCGCCTGGGCACCTATGGCAACGCCACCCAGCGGGACGCGCGGGACGCGATCGACGCCGCCCTGGCCGCGGCCCCGGCGTGGCGCGCGCTCAGCTTCGACGACCGTGCCGCGGTCATCCTCAAGGCCGCCGATCTGCTCTCCGGCCCCTGGCGGGAGACGCTCGCCGCGTCCACCATGCTGGGCCAGTCGAAGACCGCGCAGCAGGCGGAGATCGACACCCCCTGTGAGCTGATCGACTTCTGGCGGTTCAACGTCCACTTCGCCCGCCAGATCCTGGCCGAGCAGCCGGTGACCAACTCGCCCGGGGTCTGGAACCGCACCGACCACCGGCCGCTGGAGGGGTTCGTCTACGCGATCACCCCCTTCAACTTCTCCGCCATCGCGGGCAACCTCCCGACCGCCCCCGCCCTGATGGGCAATGTGGTGGTCTGGAAGCCGTCCCCGACCCAGACGCACGCCGCCGTGCTGCTGATGGAGGTGCTGGAGGAGGCCGGGCTGCCCAAGGGCGTGATCAACCTGGTCACGGGCGATGGCAAGGAGGTCTCCGAGGTGGCGCTGGCCCACCCGGACCTCGCGGGCATCCACTTCACCGGTTCGACCCGCACCTTCCAGTACCTGTGGAAGACGGTCGGCAACAACATCGAGAACTACAAGACCTATCCGCGGCTGGTCGGCGAGACCGGTGGCAAGGACTTCATCGTCGCCCACCCCTCCGCCGACCCGGCGGTGCTGAAGACGGCGATGACCCGCGGCGCCTTCGAGTTCCAGGGCCAGAAGTGCTCCGCGGCCTCCCGCGCCTATGTGCCGCGCTCCCTGTGGGAGAACGGCCTCAAGGAGGAGTTCGCCACCGAGGTCAACGGGCTGACCATGGGCGATGTGGCCGACCTCGACAACTTCATGGGCGCGGTCATCGACGAGCGCGCCTTCGCCAAGAACAAGGCGGCGATCGACCGGGCGAAGTCCGACCCGACGGTCGAGGTCGTCGCGGGCGGCTCCTACGACGACAGCGAGGGCTGGTTCGTCCGCCCGACCGTGCTGGTCTCCACCGACCCGGAGAACGAGATCTTCAAGGACGAGTACTTCGGCCCGATCCTCGGGGTGCACGTCTACGAGGACGAGGAGTACGACGCGATGCTCCAGCAGATGGAGTCGGCCGCCCCGTACGGGCTGACCGGCGCCGTCATCGCCCAGGACCGCGCGGCGGCTGCCGCCGCCTGTGAGGCGCTGCGTTTCGCGGCAGGCAACTTCTACATCAACGACAAGCCGACCGGTGCCGTCGTCGGCCAGCAGCCCTTCGGCGGCGGCCGCGCGTCCGGCACCAATGACAAGGCGGGTGCCAAGCAGAACCTGATGCGCTGGACCTCCACCCGCTCCATCAAGGAGACCCTGGTCCCGCCGACCGACTACCGCTACCCGCACATGGGCTGACCCCCGAGCCCGGCGACCCGCGCCCCCGGACCGCGCTGAAGTGGTCCGGGGGCGCGGTGCTGTCCGGGGGCGCGTCGGGGGAAATCTGTGGACGCCCGATACACGGCGGTGCTAGCGTCAAGCAGTCAAGTAGGCACTATTTACCGCAGTTTACGTGGGTAACCAGGCGCGGGATCGCCCACGGACTTGCGATCGACCGCCGTTGGTCGAGGTCGGACGGGGGTCGGCCTCGATCATCGGCGTGACGCCGAGATGATCACCCTGGGTCAGTGGCCGATATCGCGCTGTTCGCGTCTCAGATATTAGGACGTCCGACTAATTGTGCAGACACTGACGCTCGGCTGCCTTATTTTTGTGGAAGCCGAACGTCTCGCTGCATCCAGCGATGGCGGCCGCGGCCGGTGCACATCGCGCAGGCGACCCCTGCCGCACTCAGGCCCCCGCCTCTTCCGGCAGCCACCTTCTCGGGGAGCTTTCCTTCCTCCCGGGCGTTCACCGGGGTTCAGCAGAGGAGACGTGATCATGGCCGAGACGACTGTCCGCAGGATCCGCCGCAAGACCGACAACACCGACCGCAAGAAGGCGGCCGCCGCGCTCCAGCGCGCCCTCGACCGCCGGGACAACGGCGGCGCGACCGGTCACTGACGCCGGGGCCTGGTGAGACCTCGTATCACTGACGCCGGGGCCGGGTGACCTCGAAGCGGTCGACCCGCTCGCCCGACTCCGCCAGGGCCGTGACCGTGAGCCTGGCGCGGGGGCCCGGCTCCACCTCCACCGCGAGGAACGAGAAGCCGGTGTAGCGGACCCGGGACCAGTCGGCGCTGTCCCGGTTCTTCTCGCCGTCCTTGGCCCAGTGGTAGGTCTTCACCTCGTCGAGGTCCTTGACGTGCCCCTCGTAGCTGTCGGGCACCGGGAACTCGTAGAGCTTCGCGCCCGCCCCGCCCGCCGTCACATAGACGATCCCGTCGCGTACCGCGTCGGCGCTCCCCTCCACCGGGACCCGGCGGGCGACCTTGCCGCCCCGGAGCGCGTCGGTCCGCTCGTAGACGTGGTTGTGGCCGTTGATGACCAGGTCCACCCGGTGCTTGTCGAACAGCGGCACCCACGCGTCGCGCACCCCGCCGTCCGAGGCGTGGGCGCTGGTGGTGGAGTAGGCGCAGTGGTGGAAGAAGACCACCAGGAAGTCGATGCCGGGCCGCTTGCGCAGCTGCCCCAGCTCCCGGTCCAGCCAGCGGGTCTGCGCCCCGTCCGTGTACCCCTTGTTGGCCGGCATCTCGTACGACACGTCATTGGCGTCCAGGGCGACCACGCCCACGTTCCCGTAGACGAACGAGTAGACCCCGGGCGCCTTGCGCGGGTCCGGGCCGTTCCCGGGCAGCGACCAGCGGGCCAGCTGGCCGCCGTAGCCGTCGGGGGAGTACCAGGCCTCCATGTCGTGGTTGCCGGTGGTCACCATCCACGGCACGCTCGCCGCGACCGAGTCGGTCTGGGCGAGGAAGGAGTCCCAGACCCGGGCGTCGTAGAGGTCGGTCTTCTCTCCGTGGCCGGTGGTGTCCGCGTAGCACAGATCCCCGGCATGCAGATGGAACGACGGGTTCTGGCCGAGGATCAACTGGTCGTTGGCGAGCGCGTCATAGCTCACCCCCTGGTCCCCGAAGGCGGTGAAGACGAACTTCCCGGGCCGGTCCGGCGCGGTGCGGAAGGTGCCCACGGACGCGAAGTGACGCGGCTCGGCCGGATCGCGGTCCGCGTGCCCGACGCCGTAGTAGTAGGTGACCCCGGGGTGCAGGCCGTCCACGGCGGCGTGCAGATAGAACTGGTCGACCGCGGGCAACTTGTCGCTCAGTGACGGGGTGTGCAGATGGCGCACCTCGGCCTCGACCTTGCGGGTGAGCTCCAACGGGCTGGTGCCGATCCGCACATACGGCTTGCGCACCGCGAACGGCACCTGCCAGGAGATCCGCATCTGGGTCCGCGGATCGGCGCCGAAGGCCAGATGGCGGCCGAAGGGGGCGACCAGCGCGCCGTCCACCGTGGCGGCCCCCGGCTGCGGGCCCGCGGCCGGCGCCGGCTTGGTGTCGGCGGCGCACGCCGCGCCGCCCAGCAGCCCCGCGCCCGCGACCGTGCTCGCCGTGGCGGCGCCCCCGCGCAGCACCCGGCGGCGGGAGAGCCGGGCCCGCAGATACTCGTGCTGCTCCGCCATGGTCATCCGCTGGGCGAGCCGCTCCGGTACGCCGAACCGTGGTGTGTCCATGGACCGGAACGTCCCCCGAGCGGTCAACGGCGCGTCATACAGGGGGTGAACGAGTGATTGCCGCTGGGCGGCCGTCCGAATGGTGGACCGTCTATGTCAATCCATGGGACGAACGGTAGGGTCCCGGTATGTCTCGCAGCATTCGCCTCGCAGTGATCCCCGGTGACGGTATCGGCCAGGAAGTCGTGGCCCAGGGCCTTAAGGTCCTCTCCGCCGCCCTTCCGCAGGACGTGAAGCTGGAGACCCGGAGTTATGACCTCGGCGCCCAGCGCTGGCACGCCACCGGCGACACCCTGCCGGACGCGGAGCTGGAGTCGCTGAAGGACCACGACGCGATCCTGCTCGGCGCCATCGGCGACCCCTCGGTGCCCTCGGGCGTGCTCGAGCGCGGGCTGCTGCTCAAGCTGCGCTTCGCCTTCGACCACTACGTCAACCTGCGTCCGTCGAAGCTCTTCCCGAACACCGCGAGCCCGCTGGCCGGCCGCCCCGACATCGACTTCGTGGTCGTCCGCGAGGGCACCGAGGGCCCGTACGTGGGCAACGGCGGCTCGATGCGCACCGGCACCCCGGACGAGGTCGCCACCGAGGTCAGCCTGAACACCGCCCACGGGGTCGAGCGCGTGGTCCGGGACGCCTACGAGCGCGCGGCCGCCCGGCCGCGCAAGAAGCTGACCCTCGTGCACAAGAACAACGTCCTGGTGCACGCCGGCCACCTGTGGAAGAACATCTTCGACCGGGTCGGCCAGGAGTACCCCGAGGTCACCACCGACTATCTGCACGTCGACGCCGCGACGATCTTCTTCGTCACCCAGCCGGAGCGGTTCGACGTGATCGTCACCGACAACCTTTTCGGTGACATCCTCACCGACCTCGCCGCCGCCGTCACCGGCGGCATCGGGCTCGCCGCGAGTGGCAACATCAACCCCTCCGGCGCCTTCCCGTCGATGTTCGAGCCGGTCCACGGCTCCGCGCCGGACATCGCGGGCACCGGCAAGGCCGACCCGACGGCGACCGTCCTGTCGGTGGCCCTGCTGCTGTCGCACCTCGGCTACGGGGACGAGGCGGCCCGTATCGAGACCGCCGTCGCCGAGGACCTCGCCGAGCGGGACGCGGCCGCGCCGCGCACCACCGACGAGATCGGCGACGCGCTCGCCGCCCGAGTATCCGGCTGACCCCAGCCTGTGCCAGTGCGCGGCTGGGTGCGACCATCGACCTTGGGCCGCGCGTTGCACAACGCTCACTTCCCCGGCCTCACCTAGGAGATAATCCCCGGTGGGGCCGCTGTGTGAAGAAGAGCTTGGACGTCCTAGTACCGCTTGCGGGCAGGATGGTGTGAGCGCGGTCCGCCACAATCGAAGGTGAAGGACTACCTGCCATGACGACGCCCACGATCGAGCTCAAGCCCTCCTCCCACCCCCTTCCCGCCGGCGAGCGGGAGAAGATTCTGGCCAACCCCGGATTCGGCCGCCACTTCACCGATCACATGGTGACGGTCAAGTGGACGGAGGGCCGTGGCTGGCACGAGGCCCAGCTCGTGCCGTACGCCCCGCTCTCGCTCGACCCGGCGAACATGACGCTGCACTACGCCCAGACGATCTTCGAGGGGCTCAAGGCGTACCGCCGGCCCGACGGCACCGTGGCCACGTTCCGCCCCGACCAGAACGCCGAGCGGTTCCAGACGTCCGCGCGCCGCATGGGCATGCCGGAGCTCCCCGTCGAGATCTTCATCGCGGCGTGTGACGCGCTGGTCACCCAGGACAAGGCGTGGGTGCCGGGCCACGGGGAGCAGTCCCTGTACCTGCGGCCCTTCATGTTCGCCACCGAGGTCGGGCTCGGTGTCCGGCCCGCGAACGAATTCCTCTTCGTGGTGATCGCCTCCCCGGCCGGGGCCTACTTCCCCGGCGGTGTGCAGCCGGTCTCGGTCTGGCTCTCGGAGGAGTACGTCCGCGCGGCGCCCGGCGGCACCGGCGCGGCCAAGACGGGCGGCAACTACGCGGCCTCCCTCGTCGCTCAGGCGCAGGCCGCCGAGCAGGGCTGTGACCAGGTGGTCTGGCTGGACGCGATCGAGCGCCGGTGGATCGAGGAGATGGGCGGGATGAACCTGTACTTCGTGTACGGGAACCGCATCGTGACCCCCGAGCTGTCCGGTTCGCTGCTGCCGGGGATCACCCGCGCCTCGCTGCTGGAGATCGCCGCCGACCTCGGCTACGAGGTCACCGAGGGCCGGATCTCCGTCGACGACTGGCGCGAGGGCAACGCCGACGGGACCCTCACCGAGGTCTTCGCCTGCGGTACGGCGGCCGTGATCACCCCGGTCGGCTCGGTCAAGTCCGCCCGGGCGAGCTGGACGGTGGCCGACGGTGAGCCGGGCGAGGTGACGATGCGGCTGCGCAAGGCGTTGCTGGACATCCAGACCGGCGCGGCCCCGGACCCGCATGGCTGGATGCACCCCCTGGGCTGACCCCCCTGGGCTGACCTGCGGGCGTCACCTCGTTGACACCGGGGGTTCGCATCCTGAGACGGATGAGAGCGCGGGGGCGGAGTGTGCCAGACTGCCTCCGTGCTCTCGTTCGTCATGATTATTGGCAGCAGGCGCGCCGGTCCGCAGTGACCGCCCGTACGACCCGGTACAGGCGGCCACCGTGCCCCAGACCCGCGCGCAGACCTCTCGCACCCGCGAGGGGTCTTTTCGTTTTCCGGACCATCCCGCCGGACGCGAAGCGTGAGGGATCATAGGAGGGCGCGGAACCGGATATTCCGGTAGACCGAGATCCATCCGACAGGAGCCAGACCAACCATGAAGGATCTGCCCGACGACGGCTTCCATGTCTTCGACACCACCCTGCGCGACGGAGCGCAGCGCGAGGGCATCAACCTCACGGTCGCGGACAAGCTGACCATCGCCCGTCACCTGGACGACTTCGGCGTGGGCTTCATCGAGGGCGGCTGGCCCGGCGCCAACCCGCGCGACACGGAGTTCTTCGCCCGGGCCCGCGCCGAGATCGACTTCAAACACGCCCAGCTGGTGGCGTTCGGCGCCACCCGCAAGGCGGGGGTGCGCGCCGAGGACGACGCCCAGGTCAAGGCACTGCTGGAGTCCGGGGCGCCGGTGATCACCCTGGTGGCGAAGTCCCACGACCGCCATGTGGAGCTGGCCCTGCGGACCACGCTCGAGGAGAACCTCGCGATGGTCCGGGAGACCGTCGCCTATCTGCGGTCCCAGGGCCGCCGGGTCTTCCTCGACTGCGAGCACTTCTTCGACGGCTACCGGGCCAACGCCGGCTACGCCAAGCAGGTCGTCTCCGCCGCCCACGAGGCGGGCGCCGAGGTGGTGATCCTCTGCGACACCAACGGCGGCATGCTCCCCGGCCAGATCGACGCGGTGGTCCGCACCGTGCTGGCCGACACCGGGGCGCGGCTGGGCATCCACGCCCAGGACGACACCGGCTGCGCGGTCGCCAACACCCTCGCCGCCGTGGACGCGGGCGCCACCCACGTCCAGTGCACGGCCAACGGCTACGGCGAGCGGGTGGGCAACGCCAACCTCTTCCCGGTCGTCGCGGCCCTGGAGCTCAAGTACGGCCGCCGGGTGCTGCCGGAGGGCGCCCTGGAGGAGATGACCCGGATCTCACACGCGATCGCCGAGGTCGTCAATCTGACACCCTCCACTCACCAGCCCTATGTGGGTGTTTCCGCCTTCGCCCACAAGGCCGGACTGCACGCCTCCGCGATCAAGGTCGACCCGGACCTGTACCAGCACATCGACCCCGAGCGGGTCGGCAACACCATGCGGATGCTCGTCTCCGACATGGCCGGACGGGCGTCCATCGAGCTCAAGGGCAAGGAACTGGGCATCGACCTCGGCGGCGACCGGGCGCTGGTGGGCCGGATCGTGGAGCGGGTCAAGGCGCGGGAGCTCGAGGGCTACACCTACGAGGCCGCCGACGCCTCCTTCGAGCTGCTGCTGCGCCAGGAGGTCGAGGGCCGTGCCCGCCGCTTCTTCCGCGTCGAGTCCTGGCGGGCGATCGTCGAGGACCGCCCGGACGGCACCCACGCCAACGAGGCCACCGTGAAGCTGTGGGCCAAGGGCGAGCGGATCGTCGCCACGGCGGAGGGCAACGGCCCGGTCAACGCGCTGGACCGGGCGCTGCGGGTGGGGCTGGAGCGGATCTACCCGCAGCTGGCGACGATGGAGCTGGTGGATTACAAGGTCCGCATCCTGGAAGGCAAGCACGGCACCGAGTCCACGACCCGGGTGCTGGTCTCCACCGCGGACGGCCAGGGGGAGTGGTCGACCGTGGGCGTCGGGGAGAACGTGATCGCCGCGTCCTGGCAGGCCCTGGACGACGCCTACGCCTACGGGCTGCTGCGGGCCGGAGTGGACCCGCAGGAGTGACGTCGGCCGAGAGCGCGGATATGCGGATGGTGCGGCTCCGGCGGCCGCCGGAGTAGGGTGCGGGGAGCGGAGCGCGGCCGACGTGCTCCGTTGCCCGATCCGGCCGCACGGCCGCTCCGGCGGACGGCGCCCATCCGGGTGGTCGCGCCCGCCCCCCGCACCGTCACGGCCTGGAGGTTTGTGGGGTGCCGACAGGGCCGATAGTCCTTTAGGACACCAGGTAGTGGGAAAGCCGCTGTCCAGTTCTGTTCCGCCTGCCCACCAAAACGCCCCTGACGTTGTAGGGAATTGACATGCGTTTCCGGGGGTCCGGGAACGTACCGTCAATGCATGACCAATCTCGAAGGTGCGCCTGCTGAGGCGAGTGACGTTCGCGGGCGCGTCGCCGAGCTGCACGCGATTCGCGAGCAGGCTCGGCGCGGCCCGAGCGAGCGGGCGACCGAGGCTCAGAAGGCCAAGGGGAAGCTGACGGCTCGCGAGCGGATCGATCTGCTGCTTGACGAGGGGTCCTTCAACGAGGTGGAGCCGCTGCGGCGGCATCGTGCGACCGGGTTCGGGCTCGAGGCCAAGAAGCCTTACACCGACGGTGTCGTCACCGGCTGGGGGACCGTCCACGGACGGACGGTGTTCGTCTACGCACACGACTTCAGGATCTTCGGCGGGGCGCTGGGGGAAGCCCACGCCACCAAGATCCACAAGATCATGGACATGGCCATCTCGGCCGGGGCGCCGCTGGTGTCCCTCAACGACGGCGCCGGTGCCCGTATCCAGGAGGGCGTCTCGGCGCTCGCCGGTTACGGTGGCATCTTCCAGCGGAACACCAAGGCGTCCGGTGTCATCCCCCAGATCAGCGTGATGCTCGGCCCGTGCGCGGGCGGCGCGGCGTACTCCCCGGCGCTGACGGACTTCGTCTTCATGGTCCGGGAGACCTCGCAGATGTTCATCACCGGACCCGATGTGGTCCAGGCGGTGACGGGCGAGAAGGTCAGCCAGAACGGACTGGGCGGCGCTGATGTGCACGCCGAGACCTCGGGTGTGTGCCACTTCGCCTACGACGACGAGGAGAACTGCCTCGAGGAGGTCCGCTACCTCCTGTCGCTGCTGCCGCAGAACAACCGTGAGAACCCGCCGACCGTCGAGTCCGACGACCCGGCCTCCCGGCGCGGCGACTCGCTGCTGGACCTCGTCCCGGCCGACGGCAACCGGCCGTACGACATGCGCAAGGTCATCGAGGAGATCGTCGACGACGGCGAGTACCTCGAGGTCCACGAGCGCTGGGCGACCAACATCATCTGCGCGCTCACCCGGCTCGACGGCCAGGTGGTCGGCATCATCGCCAACCAGCCGCAGTCGCTGGCCGGGGTGCTGGACATCGAGGCGTCGGAGAAGTCCGCGCGCTTCATCCAGATGTGCGACGCCTTCAACATCCCGCTGATCACCTTCCTCGATGTGCCCGGCTTCCTGCCCGGTGTGGACCAGGAGCACGGCGGGATCATCCGGCACGGCGCCAAGATGCTGTACGCGTACTGCAACGCCACCGTGCCGCGGATCTCCGTCATCCTGCGCAAGGCGTACGGCGGCGCCTACATCGTGATGGACTCCCAGTCCATCGGGGCCGACCTGACCTACGCCTGGCCGACCAACGAGATCGCGGTGATGGGTGCCGAGGGCGCCGCCAACGTGATCTTCCGTCGTCAGATCGCCGGGGCCGACGACCCCGAGGCCATGCGAGCCCGCATGGTCAAGGAGTACAAGTCCGAGCTGATGCACCCGTACTACGCGGCCGAGCGGGGGCTGGTCGACGATGTGATCGACCCGGCCGAAACCCGTGAGGTCCTGATCCGGTCCCTGGCGATGCTGCGCGACAAGCACGCCGACCTGCCGTCCCGCAAGCACGGCAACCCGCCGCAGTAACCCCTCACGTTCATGACCTCGCGCGGGATCCGCGCGACAAGGGAGACGAGAAAACCGTGAGCACACCCAGCGATATCGCCGATCCCGCCGCCGCGGCGGCGGCCACCCTGGTCCGGGTCGAGAAGGGCCACGCCGACGCCGAGGAGCTGGCCGCGGTCACCGCGGTGCTGCTCGCCCGCGCGGCCGCCGGCACCCACCGGGCCGCCGGCTCCACCCGCCCGAGCCGCAGCGCCGCCCGCTGGCGCCGTCTGGAGCGCCGCCCGGCGTTCAGCGCGCCGCACAGCTGGCAGGGCTGAGCGCCCACCGGCGCCGCCGTGCCCGGACGGCCGCACACCGCCCGGACGCCTGAGCAGGCCCGCTGGAACTGACAAGCCCCGCTGAAACGCACAAATCCCCTGTTCTCCTTCGGAGAGCAGGGGATTTTGGCTTCCGCCGTCGGCCTCGGCTAGCGCAGCCGGGCCATCAGGGCGTGCTCGACCAGGGTGATCAGCGCGCTCTTGGCCTCGCTGCGGTGGCGGGCGTCGGTGGTGATGATCGGCGCGTCGGGGCCGATCTGCAGGGCCTCGCGGACCTCTTCGGGGTTGTAGGGCTGGTGCCCGTCGAAGCCGTTGAGGGCGATGACGAAGGGCAGCCCGGAGTTCTCGAAGTAGTCGACGGCGGGGAAGCAGTCGGCGAGGCGGCGGGTGTCCACCAGGACGACCGCGCCGATGGCACCGCGGACCAGGTCGTCCCACATGAACCAGAAGCGGTCCTGGCCGGGCGTGCCGAACAGATACAGGATCAGGTCCTGGTCCAGCGTGATGCGGCCGAAGTCCATGGCCACCGTGGTGGTGGTCTTGTCCGGCGCGTGGGTGAGATCGTCGATCCCCGCCGAGGCGGAGGTCATCACGGCTTCGGTGCGCAGCGGGTTGATCTCCGAGACCGCGCCGACGAACGTGGTCTTGCCCACGCCGAAGCCGCCCGCCACCACGATTTTCGCGGAGGTGGTGGAGCGGGCTGCACCGCTAGAGCTTGCGAAGTCCACTGAGCACCCTTTCGAGCAGTGTCACGTCAGGCTGACCGCCGGCGGACTCGTCGCCGCCGGGCTGATGGATCGCGACGAGCCCCGCCTCGGCCAGGTCGGCTACGAGGATGCGGGCTACGCCGAGAGGAATGGTGAGCAGTGCGGAGATCTCGGCGACCGACTTGATCTCGCGGCACAGTTGGCAGATCCGCTGGTGCTCGGGCAGTTGGCCCTGGAGCTGAGCGGGGTCGGCCGTGGTGTGCACCAGCGCCTCGATGGCGAGCTGGTACCGGGGCCGGGTCCGGCCCCCTGTCATGGCGTACGGGCGCACCAGAGGGTTATGGGTACCGCCCGCGGGGGAGGAGGGTTCCGGGGCGGGGCGCTGAGGCGGCTGTACGGGCTCGATACGGGGCGCGGGCGGCGCGTCGTACCAGGACCCCTCCGACGGCCCGGGAGGCGCGTAGGAGGGCGTGTACGGCTGCTGCGGGGGCCGCTGCGGCTCCCGTCGCGGGGGCTGCTGCTCCCGCTGGGGCTCCGGCTGCTGTGGAGAGCGGGCCTGGCGGCTGGGTGCGGAGGGGAAGTTGTAGCGCTTCACTGGGCCCTCTCCGCGCGGCTCGGACGGCTGCCCGTGGGCGTACGGATATCCGCTAGGGGGCGTTGCCACGTGTCCTCCTCCAACTCGCCTGTCTTGCCGGTCGCGGGGGGGGGGGGGGCGGGGGGGCGGGGGGGGGCGGGGCCGGGGGCGGGGGGGGGTGGGATAGG